>CAZIKH010000001.1:0-51175 GCA_964539755.1 uncultured Dinoroseobacter sp.
CCTAGGTGCCGGACGCGACCTCGCCGCCCGTTGTCTGATCCTTGAATATCGTGGCGACCCCTGCCCCTGGGTGGGTGTCGCCGCGGCGGAAATTGCCATGGTTGCGGGCGACATCCGGGGACGTGCCGCCCACCGATGCCAAATCACCACCCCCAAGGTATTGGTGCTGGAACGAGGATTGTCCGACCAGTTCCCCGTTCACGTAGAGGGCAAGGCCATTGTCCGAGTCCAGCGATCCTTCAAGGGTATAGGCCCCTTCGCTGACGTCCCAGATCACCTCGCCGCGATTGGATGCGGCCCCGGCTGCGCGGCCATCGCCGCCTTGCAAGTACAGCTTGCCGTCGTGCTGGTAGAGGATACTGCCATGCACGCTGCCGCCCATTTCGAACAGGATGCCTTCGTCCTCGGGGTTGAGGGTTACGTCCATCTTGAACGCGAACTGCTTGGTGTTCAGCAGATGGTTCGTCACCTCGCCCGGCTGGATCAGGGCGGTTTGGGTCAGCCCTTGGGTGACCGCTTGGAAAAAGCTGGTGGAAATGAGGGTGCGCCCCACCTGGGTCGAAACCGTGCTGCTGGCGGTGTTCAACCCGCCCGACAGGGTCCCGATCACGGCCAGCCCCAACCCGACCGTTGCAGCGGTCAGGACAACATGATCGACGGTGACCGCGCCGCGTTCATCGGCCCAAAAACCGGGCGGATCTGGCTGTTGGGAATCACCCGCCCATAGACCGCGGCGCAAGGTCCGGTCCACCTGATGACTTCGAAAGAACGATAGACGCGCCGACATCATGTGCTGCCAGCGTCGGGGATCGTCTGATCCTTGAAGATCGTCAGGGTGCCCGCCCCCGCATGGCGGTCCCCTTGGCGGAACCCGGCCCGATTGACGGGCGTACTGGCGGCGGCGTCGCCGACCGCGCCGACATTTCCGCCGGAAACACGCGACGCGGTGAAGGCCGCCGTGTCCACCACTTGCCCATTTATGTACAAGGCAAGGCCACTGTCGCGGTCCAAGGACCCTTCGATCGTATAGGCCCCTTCCGAAATGTCCCAAACGGCTTCGCCGCGTTCCGGCGATGGACCTGTTCCATTGCCGCGCCCGCCTTGCAGGTACAGCTTGCCGTCATGCTGATACAAGATCGTGCCGTGCCCGGTGCCGCCGATTTCGAACAGGACGCCTTCGTCTTCGGCATTCAGGGTGGCTTCCAGTTTGAAGGCGAAGCTGTTGACGCTGCCAAGGTCGTCGATCAGGTCGCCCGCCCCATACTGCGCGGTCGCGATCAAACCGTTTGTGACGGCCTCGTAGAATGCCGTGCTGATGATGTTGCGCCCAACTTGGGTCGACACCGTGCTGCTGGCGGTGTTCAACCCGCCCGAGATGGTGCCGATCACGGCAAGGCCCAGCCCCATCGTCGCGGCGGTCAGCACCACGTGATCGACGGTGACTGCACCGCTGTCGTCCTTGGCAAATTCTCGCGCTTTGCGAAGCATAATACGGCACCCATTGCACACGCCTTCTTCGATCTTAGCCATCGAACACGCCCGAACTGCGTCAGGAGAATGGCAAGAATATGCGGCTGTGGGCGCCTAGGCGTGAATGGATCAGTTCCGGCCCAGCAGACCGCCCAGCACATCCAGCAAGATGCGCTCGGCGGTGCTTTGCAGCGCTTCGGCGGGCGATTGGCTTTGTGGGCGGGTTTGGACTTGGGGCTGCGCTTCGACAACACGCGGCGGAGGCACCGCCATCGGCAACGGGCGCGCGGGCAAACCTTCGTGCACGCGTTCCATGGTTTCGCGCCAAATCTCGGCGGGCAAGCCCCCACCGGTGACCCCGGTTAACGGCGTGTTGTCGTCATAGCCCATCCAGACACCGGCGACATAATCCGCCGTAAAGCCGATGAACCACGCATCCCGTGCGGCTTGGGTCGTTCCGGTCTTGCCGGCCGCTTCGCGCCCGTCCAACTTGGCGCGCCGACCTGTGCCCACTTCGAGCACTTGGTGCATCATATAGGTCAGCTCGCGCGCGGCAGGTTCGGAAATGACCCGTTCGCCCATGCCGCCCACTTGGCCCATCAGCGGGGCGGCTTCGCCCTGCAAGCGCAATTCGCGCAACCCGTAAGGATCGACGCTGCTGCCACCGTTCAGAATGCCCGCATAGGCGGCTGTCATTTCCAGAAGGGTCGCTTCGGATGCGCCCAAGGCCAAGGCCGGCCCCAAGGCCATGTCGCGATCAATTCCGAACTGGGCCGCAACCGTCCGCACCGTTTCGCGCCCAACGGCTTCGGACAGGCGCACAGCTGGAATGTTCAAGGACGCGGCCAAGGCATAGGTCAGGGTCACATCGCCCGAAAACTCGCCCGTATAATTGCGCGGGGACCAAGGCCCCGATCCGGGAATGTCGATCGTCAGCGGTGTGTCCTGTACAATGTCGTCGTAGCGATACCCAAGATCCAAGGCCGCAGCATAGACGAAGGGTTTGAACGCCGACCCGGTTTGCCGCAGCGCCTGTGTCGCGCGGTTGAATTGCCCGGTGGACCGGATCGCGCGACCGCCAACCATGGCGCGCACCGCGCCGTCGGACGACATCACGACGATGGCGGCCTGCGCTTCAGATCCTTCGCGCACCTGTGTGTCGAAGACATATTGCAGGGCGGTTTCCGCGGCGCGCTGAATGCGTTGGTCCATCGTGGTGGTGATGATCACGTCTTCGGTCGTGTCGCGGGTCAGAAAGGACGGCCCGGTATCCATGACCCAATCCGCAAAGAACCCCCCGGCGCGGGCTTGCGCGGCCTCGCTCAGTTCGGCGGGGTTGGCACGGGCCTCGGCGGCTTGCGCCGCGCTGAGGTATCCCTGTTCTTCCATCAAGCGGACGATCGTGGCCGCGCGCCGCTGGGCCCGCGCCAGATCATTCGTGGGCGCAAAGCGCGACGGCGCGACCAGCAAGCCCGCCAGCATCGCCGCTTCGGCCGGGGTCACTTCGCTGGCGGATTTTGCGAAATAGCGCTGGCTGGCGGCTTCGAACCCGCGCGCCCCGGCCCCCAGATAGGCCCGGTTCAGATAGATCGTCAGGATCTCGTCCTTGGTGTAGCGCCCTTCCAGCGCCAAGGCATAGGGCACTTCCTTGATCTTGCGCCAGACCGACCCGACGCGGCAGTCGGCTTCGTATTCGGCTTCGGTCATGCCCGAATCCGGATCGTAGGGATTGCCCAAGCACAGCAACTTGGCGACCTGCTGGGTGATGGTCGAACCGCCATTGCCCGACAAGGGGCCACGTCCTTCGCGCAGGTTGATCCGAATCGCGGATGCAATGCCCCTTGGGCTGATCCCCCAATGTCCGAAGAACCGTTTGTCTTCGGTCGCGACAACAGCGTTGCGCAGATGGGGCGAGACGTTGTCAACGGTGATGACCCCGCCGAACTGATCGCCGCGCCATGCGAAGACCTCGCCATTGCGGTCGGTCATGGTGACAGACCCCCGCACCCGCCCATCGGCCAATTCGACGGCTGGGGGCAGCATCGACATGTTGTAAAGCGTGGTCAGGCCAAGGATCGCCAGCACGACGATCGCCCCGCGCCAAGCCAGGGCCCAGAACGCCCAAAGGGTCCAACGCAGCAGCGTTGCAAGGGCAT
Source organism: uncultured Dinoroseobacter sp. (assembly GCA_964539755.1). GTDB lineage: Bacteria > Pseudomonadota > Alphaproteobacteria > Rhodobacterales > Rhodobacteraceae > Dinoroseobacter. The sequence goes on from CAZIKH010000001.1 coordinate 3,627, forward strand.
GGGTGAACCAGGAAAACGCGCGAAACGCAAAGCTGGGTCGGGCAGCCTCGTCAGGGCCGTCTGGCGGACCACCGGACCCGCCGCCCGGAAGGGTTTCGACCGGCGGCGGCAGATCGACAGGGGGCGGGCGGTGTGCGGGGGGCGGCGTGACGGGTGTGCTGCGCGCGACGGCCGGTTCGCGCCGCGGCGGGGCGGCGTCTTGGGCCGGATCGCGATAGGGCGGCGGGGATTGCGGTGTCGGTGCGGCCGGGTCCCGGTGAGGCGATTGGGCGGCTGGTCCCAAGCGGGGACGCTGTGACCGGATTTCGGGCGATGCAGTTTGCGGTTCGGTCGGGCCCGGTTCGGTCGGAGACGGCGCATAAGGCCCGCGTTCGATTCGCAGCCGTCGCTTGGGCGGGGGCGCGCCCTCGGAACCCTTGGGGCCGGAACGGGAATCGTCACTCATGTCGCGGGTTCTGCCTTGGTCGCGCGTGGGCGTTGAGGGGACTGCTTCGATCTTCTTGGGACCAAAGGTAGGCAATTCCGAGTCGATTGTGGAGAGGGTGCTTGGTTATTCTGCATCTGCAAAATGCCTAATAAATGTGCGCAAAGCCGGATTTGTGCAAAAAATGTGCAAATTCAACTTCCGATTGCGCCCAGATCTTAACGGTTTGTTGAAGCTGGGGCCTTCGCGGCCTGATCTGCCCTCCGTGACGTCCCGCGCAAGCGGGCACACCTGCCAATCGGAAGGGTACCAAACGTGAAACTCATCATCGCAGCAATCAAACCGTTCAAGCTGGAGGAAGTCCGCGAAGCGCTGACCTCCATCGGCGTGCGCGGCATGATGGTCACCGAGATCAAAGGGTTCGGATCGCAGTCCGGCCACACCGAGATCTATCGCGGGGCCGAATATGCCGTGAACTTCGTGCCGAAAGTGAAGCTGGAGATCGTCGTGGCCGATGCCATGGCCGATCAGGTCGTCGAGACGATCCAGTCCACTGCCAAGACCGACAAGATCGGTGACGGCAAGATCTTCGTTCTGGATGTGACGCAAGCTGTTCGCGTCCGCACCGGCGAAACCAACGACGACGCGCTGTAAGACGCGCCGCATCTCCTCTGGGAAAGGAACACCTTCAGATGAAACTGACGAAAACCCTTGCGCTCGCAGCGCTGGCAGTCTCGCTGCCCGCCCTCGGCTACGCGCAGGAAGAGGCTGCAACGCCCGACATCCAACCCTACATCTTTACCACCCTGCTGTTCCTGGTTGGCGGTTTCCTGGTTTTCTGGATGGCCGCTGGTTTTGCCATGCTGGAAGCCGGTCTGGTCCGTTCGAAGAACGTGACCATGCAGCTGACCAAGAACATCGCGTTGTTCTCCATCGCGGCCATCATGTACTGGCTGGTGGGCTTCAACCTGATGTATCCGGGTGACTTCAACGGCTACTTCGCGCCCAACTTCGTGCCCACCGTGCTGGAACCCGTTGGTCTGGCCGCAGAAGACGCAGCCCTTGATTATGCGTCGGTCGGTTCGGACTTCTTCTTCCAGCTGATGTTTGTGGCTGCCACCGCGTCGATCGTGTCCGGTGCTTTGGCCGAACGCATCAAGCTGTGGCCGTTCCTGATCTTCGTGGTCGTCCTGACCGGCATCATGTACCCGATCTCGGGTTCGTGGCAGTGGGGCGGTGGCTTCCTGTCCGAGATGGGCTTCAGCGACTTCGCTGGTTCGACCATCGTGCACTCGGTCGGCGGCTGGGCTGCCTTGGTCGGTGCGATCATCCTTGGCCCGCGTATCGGCAAGTACAAGGACGGCAAGGTCAACCCGATGCCCGGTTCGAACCTGGCGCTGGCAACCTTGGGCACGTTCATCCTGTGGCTGGGTTGGTTCGGCTTCAACGGCGGTTCGCAGCTGGCAGCCGGCACCGTTGGCGACATCACGGATGTGTCGCGCATCTTCGCCAACACCAACATGGCCGCTGCTTCGGGCGCTGTGACCGCGCTGATCCTGACGCAGGTTCTGTACAAGAAGCCTGACCTGACCATGGTGCTGAACGGCGCACTGGCTGGTCTGGTGTCGATCACCGCAGAACCGCTGGCACCGTCGCTGTTCGGTGCGCTGTGGATCGGTGCCGTGGGCGGCGTGATCGTTGTCTTCACCGTGCCGCTGCTCGACAAGCTGAAGATCGACGACGTTGTCGGCGCAATCCCGGTTCACCTGTTCGCAGGCATCTGGGGCACCATCGCGGTGATCTTCTACAACACCGATGCGAGCCTCGTGACCCAGGTCATCGGCATCCTGTCCTACGCTGTGTTCACCGTGGTTGCTTCGGCCATCGTGTTCCTGATCCTCAAGATGGTCTTGGGGCTGCGGGTCAGCGAAGAAGCGGAAATCGCAGGTCTGGACGTGTCCGAAATGGGCATGGAAGCCTATCCCGACTTTACCAAAGGCTGATTATCCTTCCTATCAGCCGGTTGACTGCCCCGGGCGAACGCCCTTCGCCCGGGGATTTTCAATCAAGAACAACCAGAAAACGGCCCTGCCCAGCGGGGCCGTTTTGCTTTGGTGGGATTGGGTATGGGCTTAGGCCAGTTCGTCGGCGATGGCTTGGGCAACACGGGGGGCGATGGCGTCGGTCAGGCCCGCAAGGTTGATGCGGCCTTGCTTGACCAGATAGACCCCGTGCCTGTCGCGCAACCGATCCAGAAGATCATCGTCGAACCCGAGGATCGAAAACATGCCCCGCTGCCGCGTAAGATAATCAAACCGCGTGTCGCCCAAGGCGGTCTGCAAAGCCTCCGCCAAGGTCTTGCGGTTCGCTGTCAGACGCGCGCGCATATCGGCAAGTTCGCCTTCCCAATCCGCCCGCAACGCAGGGTCGGTCAGGATTTCCGTTACGACCCGCGTGCCATGATCCGGGGGAAAGGCGAAATTCAATCGGTTCAGGCCTGTCAGGTTGCCCTGCACGATCTGGCTTTGGGCGGGATTGGCCGACACGACAAAGGCCGCCGCCGCCCGATCGCGATAGAGACCAAAGCTTTTGGACCCCGACAGCGCCACCAAAAGTTGCGGCAGCCGGCTGGCCAAATGGCGCAAGCCCGCCGCGTCTTCCGCAACACCTTCGGCAAACCCTTGATACGCCATATCCACCAAGGGCAATGCCCCGGTCGCGTCGAAATGATCCCCCAGCGCACGCCATTGGTCGGCATCCAGATCCGCACCTGTAGGATTGTGCGCGGCCCCATGTAGGATAACCACATCATCCGGTCCGATCCCCGAGAGGTCGGCCATCATGCCGTTCCAATCCACCTGCCCGGTGGAGGCGTCATAATATCGATAATTGACCGGCGTCAGGCGGGCTGCCTTGGCAAGGCCGGGATGGTTCGGCCATGTCGGATCGCTGATCCAGACACGGGTGCCGGGGCGAACCAGCGCGACCAGATCCAGCAACTGCCGCAAGGCGGAACTGCCGCCCGGCGTGGCAACCGTGGCAATCCGGTCGTGGGACACGGCTTGGTCAAAAACAAGCATACGCGCAGCCGCATGAAAGGCAGGATCACCCGAGAGGGGCAGATAGGCCTTGGTGGTCTGGCTGTCCCAGATGCGTTTTTCGGCCGCCTTCACCGCACGGAAGATCGGCGTCTGTCCAGCTGCATCGCGGTAGACCCCCACCCCAAGATCGATCTTGTCGGTCCGGGGGTCCGCCTGAAATGCCTGCATCAGGGCGATGATGGGATCGGGGGCATAGGCCGGAAGATCCGCAATCATTCGGCGTCCCCGGTGGCGATGGGCAAATCCGGGTATTGGCCCCATTCGGACCAAGACCCGTCATAGAGGGAATGGTTGGCATGGCCCAGGCGTTCCAGGGCCAAGCTTAGGATCGCGGCGGTCACGCCGGACCCGCAGGAGGTGATGACAGGTTTGTCCAGATCGACCCCCGCCGCCGCGAAGGCCCCGCGCAAATCGTCCAGCGATTTCATCGTGCCGTCCGCATTCAGAAGCGCCTTGTAAGGCAGGTTCCGCGATCCCGGGATATGCCCGGCGCGCAGCCCCGCACGGGGCTCGGCGGCTTCGCCCCGGAAACGCTCGGCGCTGCGGGCATCGACGATCTGGGGCGTGCCCAGTTTGGACGCCGCCGCAACCTGCGTGACGTCCCGAACCAGATGCGATTGTCGCGACACGGTGATGTGGCGATCCCGCGTCAATGGCGGCATGTCTTCCGTCGGGCGTCCTTCGGCCTGCCACTTGGCAAAGCCCCCATCCAGAACCGCGACGTCGGTCTTTCCCATCAACCGAAACAGCCACCAGACACGCGCAGCCGAGAACAACCCCGCCCCGTCATAGACCACGATCTGATGCCCATCGCCGATGCCCATCTTGCGCATCCGGCTGATGAACTTCTCAACCGGCGGGGCCATATGCGGCAGGTCCGAGCGTTGATCGCTGATTTCGTCGATATCGAAGAACCGCGCACCGGGGATATGCGCGGCTTGGTATTCCGCCGCCGCGTCCCGCCCCATATCCGGCAGGTACCACGACGCATCGAGTATCCGAAGATCCGGATCGTTCAAATGGGCGGCCAGCCAATCGGTCGAGACAAGGGTGCGGGGATCGTCAGACATCTAAGGGGCCTCCGGGCGGTAGGAACCCGATAGCACTACCGCCCAGACCCAGAGATTGTCCAGAGAATGCGCCTATCTGGCCAGTGCCGTCTTCACCAGACCCACGATCAGCAGGACCACCGCGCCCCCGGCACCGCCGCTGGCCACTTGGCCGACAACGCCCGTCAGCCCGCCCGCACCAATCGCCCCAAGGATCTGGCTGCCCAAGCCACCGCCGACAATCCCGGCGACCGAATTGCCAAGAAGCCCAAGGTTGAACCGTTTCAACACGGCCCCGGCCAGATTGCCGCCAACGGCGCCGGATAAAAGACTGATCAGAATGCCGTCCATTCCACCCTCCGTCACTGGTTATGCCCGGTCGGTGTCGCAAGCCGGACAACCCTTTTTCAGGGGAAACCCTAGCCCTGCTGCTTCAAAAGCCGGGCTTTCTGGCGCTGCCAATCGCGCTTGGCATCGGTTTCGCGTTTGTCGGCCAGCTTCTTGCCCTTGGCGATACCGATCTTCAGCTTCACCAATCCCCGATGATTGAAATACATGACAAGGGGCACAAGCGTCATGCCTTCGCGCTGGGTCGCACTCCAGAGTTTGTTCAATTCGCGCTTTGAGACCAGCAATTTTCGGCGGCGCCGTTCTTCGTGCCCCCATGTCTTGGCCTGCGTGTAGGGGGCGATATAGCCGTTGACCAACCACAGTTCCCCGTCTTCGACAGCGGCATAGCTTTCCGCAATATTCGACCCGCCTGCGCGCAGCGATTTGACCTCGGACCCGTGCAAGACGATTCCGACTTCCAGATCATCTTCGATCGCGTATTCCCGGCGCGCACGCCGATTTTCCGCGATGATCTTGTAATTGGGGTCTGATTTACCTTGGGCCATGATCCGCCCTATCTAGGCACCGGACGCGCGGGGGGCAACGCCCCACGCCGATCCTGTCGCAAATGGCAGGGTCAGATCAGGTCCGCGTGGATCATGGCGTCCTTGATCGCCAGTTTCACACCTTCCGACAGCCCGACCAGCGGCAAGCGCACGTCTTCGCGGCAGCGTCCCAGCAACGACAGGCCATACTTCGCCCCGACCAGACCGGGTTCCAGGAAGATGGCTTCGTGCAGCGGCATCAGCTTGTCTTGCAAGACCAGTGCCGTGGCGTAGTCGCCGGCAAGGGTGGCTTCCTGAAACTGCGCGCACAGCTTCGGGGCCACATTCGCGGTCACGCTGATACAGCCGACACCGCCATGGGCGTTAAAGCCCAAGGCGCTGGCATCTTCACCCGACAGCTGGATGAAGTCTGCGCCACAGGTCATGCGCTGCTTGCTGACGCGGGTGATATCGCCCGTCGCATCCTTGACGCCGACGATCCGGGGCAGCTTCGCCAACTGCCCCATCGTGGCGGGCGACATGTCGATGACCGACCGACCCGGGATGTTGTAAATGATGATCGGAATGTCTGCGGCATCATGCAGGGCGGTGTAATGCGCGACCAAGCCGGCTTGCGTCGGCTTGTTGTAGTAGGGCGTTACAACCAGCGCGCCAGCGGCCCCAACACGCGCGGCATGCTGGATCAGCCCAATGCCTTCCGCCGTGTTGTTCGACCCGGCCCCGGCAATCACGGGTACGCGACCGGCGGCGGCCTTTACCACGGCTTCGACAACGGCTTCATGCTCGGCATGGCTCAGCGTGGGGCTTTCCCCCGTGGTCCCGACCGGGACAAGGCCATGGCTGCCTTGTTCGATCTGCCATTCGACCAGCGCCTCGAGCGCGTCGAAATCCACCGCGCCGTCTTTCATCGGCGTGACCAGGGCTGGCATCGATCCTTTGAACATCTTCTCCTCCTTTGGTCGCGGTGTGGCTGGGATGGCGGATACCCGCCCTTTACCCCAAGGCGCAAGGGTCGACACAGAATTGTTCATGGGGTTGCGGCGGAAATGCGCTATGCTGTCCGCGAGAGCAGAGCAGAACACGCGGAAACCGCCATGATCCTTCGATCCTTCCGGGCAGCAGCGCTGTTGCTGGCCGTTATCCTGTCAACGACCCTGTCCGCCGCCGCCCAAAGCCCCCGCGCCGCGACGCTGGCTGCGGCGTTAGAGGCCGTGCGCAGTTCGGATTGGGATCAGGCGCTGGCCTTGGCGGCCACCCTGCCCGACCAGCAGGCCCGCGACGTGATCACGTGGCATTGGTTGCGCGCACCGCAGGGCCGTTTCGAAGACTATCTTGCCTTTCTGGCCCGCAATGGCGACTGGCCGGGGCTGCCGCTGATGCGTCGCCGGGGCGAAGCGTCCATTCCCGAAGGTGCCAGTCTGTCCCAGTTGCGGGCCTATTTCGGTCCCGAAGCCCCCCAAACCGGCATCGGGGCTTTGCGCCTTGCCGATGCGCTGCGGGCCAATGGCCAAGGCGACGATGCGGATGCGCTGATCGTGCGGGCGTGGCGCCTGTTTTCCTTGAACCCCGAGCTTGAGGCGATTTATCAGCAACGCTTCGGCACCCTGTTGGCCCCGCATCATGTCGCCCGGCTGGACCAATTGCTGTGGGATGGATCGACCGCTGCCGCAGCCCGGATGCTGCCCTTGGTCGACAGTGGCTGGCAGCGGTTGGCCGAAGCCCGCATCGCCCTGCGCAATGACGAAAACGGCGTGGACGCCCTGATCGCTGCGGTGCCCGCCCGGTTGGCGGATGACCCCGGCCTAGCCTATGAACGCTATCGCTGGCGGCTGAACAAGCGCCGCTGGGCTTCGGCCATCGAGTTGATGGAGGAACGCTCGACCTCGGCCGACAGTCTCGGGCGACCGGAATACTGGGCCGCGCGGCGGGCCGATCTGGCCCGCGACCTGATGCGCGATGACGACGATCGCTTGGCCTACCGTGTGGCCGCACGCCATCACCTGCCGCCGCCGGACGACTACGACGACTATTCCGAACTGGAATGGCTGGCCGGGTATATCGCCCTGCGAAAACTGGGCGATGCCAGCACCGCCCTGACCCATTTCCAGCGGTTTTCCCCCACCGTCACCTCGCCGATTTCGGCCGGGCGGGCCGGCTATTGGCAAGGCCGCGCCTACGAAGCGTTGGGACAATCCGACAATGCCCGGGCCGCCTATCTGCGCGGCGCACAGCACCAGACCGCCTTCTACGGGCAGTTGGCCGCCGAGCGGATCGGCTTGGCCCCAGACCCCGCCCTGCTGGGCCAAGAGGTGTATCCCGATTGGCGCACCCAGCCGTTCATGTCCACCAGCGTTCTGCAAGCGGCCTTGCTGCTGCACGAAGCCGGGGAACGGGATCTGGCCGAACGCTGGATGGTGCATTTGTCGGAACGCCTGACACTGGAGGAACGCGGCGCGCTGGCCGATCTGGCCTTTCACCTGCGCGAACCGCACATCGCCTTGCGCTTGGCCAAATGGGCCGCAAGCGAAGGCCAAATTCTGCAACGCGCCTATCATCCTGTGACCGAGATTGCCGATGCCGGGCTTGGCATCCATCCGGCGCTGGCCCTTGCCATCGCCCGCCGCGAAAGCGAATTCGACCCTGAAGTCATCAGCGGCGCAGGGGCTTTGGGCCTGATGCAGGTCATGCCGCGCACCGGACAGGAAACCGCCCGGCAACTGGGCTTACCCTATTCGCGCGAACGCATGCTGACCGATCCGTCCTACAATGCCCAATTGGGGTCCGAGTATCTGCGCCGCCAGATCGAAGATTTTGGCACTGCGCTGACCCTGATCGCCGCTGCCTACAATGCGGGACCCAGCCGCCCAACGGCCTGGATTGAACGGTTCGGCGATCCGCGCAGCGACAGTGTCGATGTGATCGATTGGATCGAACACGTCCCGTTCACCGAGACCCGGAACTACATCATGCGCGTCACCGAAAGCCGTGTGGTCTATGGCATGCGGCTGGCGGGGCGCACCCTGCCATATGATGTGATCGACAAGCTGAAGGGACGCTAGGCGCGGGACCCTGCGGACCGGGCCTGGTGTTCGCGCCACAGGGTAAACAGGCCCGCGCCCACCACCATGGCCGCGCCGATGGCGACATTGGCGCGCACGGTTTCATTGAAGACGGTGATCCCCAGGATCGAGACCCAGACCAGTTGCAGGTAGGCAAAGGGTTGGACGACACCGGCTTCGGCGACCTCGTAGCATTTGATCAGCAAGAAATGCCCCAGCGCGCCGGTGACGCACAGCACCGCCATCCAGCCCCAATCCGTTGGGGTCATCGGTTCCCAGAACCAGATACCGACGCAGGTGATAACCGCCGCCCCGACCGTGCCGGTCCAGAAGAAACTGGTCGCAGCGCTGTCCTGCCGGGACGCATACCGCGTCAACAACCCATAAAGCGCGAACATCAACGCCGCGACAAAGGGCACCAATGCCAAGGGCGAGAAGACCCCGGTGCCGGGCTGCAAGATGATCAGAACCCCGACAAAGCCCACGCCAATCGCCGCCCAGCGCCGCCAGCCGACGCGCTCGCCTAGAATTGGCCCGGACAAGGCGGCAATCAGCAGGGGATAGGACACAAAAACCGCGTGGCTTTCGACCAGCCCCAGCAGCACAAAGGCGCTGACCATGATGCAGATTTCTGCGACCAACAGGACCGCACGGAAGGCTTGCAGGATCGGTTGACGGGTGGCGGCGGCGGCCCGCAATCCGCCCGCTTTGCGGGCCGCAACGGCGATGACGAAGGCGGCAAAGAACCAATAGCGGATCATGACCACCATCAGCACATTGTATTCGGCGGCCAGATGCCGGGACACGCCGTCTTGCAACGCAAAGACCACCGTGGTGGCAATCATCAGCCAGATGCCCAGCCACACCTGGTTTTGTTGGGTCATGAACGCCTCTCCAAACGTCCGGTCGTCATATGCCGCTTCCGACCGAATCCCGGTTTGCGTTGAACATCAAACCCCGCCGCCTGCAAGGCACGCCGGACATGTCCTGCTGCGGTATAGGTTGCAAATGTGCCGTCCGGATTGGTCTTGTCGGCAACCGTTCGCAGCAGGTCGGGTTCCCAAAGCTGCGGGTTCTTTGCGGGGGAAAAGCCGTCCAGAAACCAAGCATCGGCACCGCCAGTCCACGCAGGCAGCGTGTCACGCGCATCGCCGACGACAATCGTCACCGCCACCTGATCCCCCAGCAAGAAGCTGCGTCCGCCGGTCCAACCCGCGACAAGTTCCTTGGCCAAGGGGGCCAGTTCCCCAAACGCGGAAAGTGCTTTTTCCAACGCAGCGGGCGCCAACGGAAAGGCTTCGAAGCTGGTATAGGTCAGCCGTCCCATAACCCCGGCTGCGCGCCACGCTTGCCACGCTGCCAACAGGTTCAGCCCGGTTCCGAAGCCCAGTTCCGCGATATGGAACCCATCGGCAAATCGCGCCGGAAGATCGTTCCCCGACAAGAAGACGTGGCGTGTTTCTGCAAGCCCGTCTTGCAAGGAATAATACGGATCGTCAAAGCGCCGCGCGACCGGAACGCCCTCGGCCCAATCGAGGTCGGCATGCTGGTCAAGTTCCGTCATTTGCCGTAGGCCCATCGCAGTTTCAGCGCATCCTGTGCGGGAGTTTCCGGTTTGGCAATCGCGGATATAACGGTTCTGGGGGGCGGCATTTTCGGCCTTTCCATCGCGTGGACCGCTGCGGCGCGGGGGGCACGGGTGCGGCTGATTGAACGAACGCGCATCGGCGCGGGGTCCAGTGGGGGGCTTGTGGGGGCCTTGGCCCCACATACGCCGGAAAACTGGAACCCAAAGAAGGCGTTTCAGCTGGAAAGCCTGCTGATGGCGGAAAGCTTCTGGCAGGCGGTCGCCGACGCTTCGGGCGTCGATCCGGGATACGCTCGGCTGGGGCGCCTTCAATCGATCGCGGATGACAAGGCCTTGGCGCTGGCACAGGCCCGCGCCCAATCGGCCCAAACCCTGTGGCAAGGACGGGCGGAATGGCGGGTCTTGCCCGCGGACAGGTTTGCAGGCTGGGGTCCGTCAACCCCAAGTGGTCTTGTCATCTTCGACAGTCTGACTGCGCGCCTGCATCCCCGGCAGGCCGCACAGGCGCTTGTTGCGGCGATCCAAGCCAAGGGCGGACAGATCCTGTTTGGCGAGGCCGACCCGGAAGGGGCCGTGGTGGATGCGACTGGTGTTGCTGGTTTGGATCGGCTGTCCCACGACCTTGGCAGGCCGGTGGGCAACGGTGTGAAGGGGCAAGCCGCCTTGCTGGGTCTGGATGCCCGAAACCAGCCGCAACTGTTTCTGGATGGCTTGCACATCATTCCCCATGCCGATGGCACAACCGCGATTGGGTCAACCTCGGAACGGGATTTTGATACCCCTGATCAGACGGATGATCGGTTGGACGCGCTGATCGCGACGGCGCGTCGCCTGTGCCCTGCCTTGGCGAACGCCCCGGTTCTGGGCAAATGGGCCGGGGTTCGCCCCCGCGCCCGAAGCCGCGCGCCCATGCTGGGACAAGACCCCACCGCCCCCAACAGGTTCATCGCGAATGGCGGTTTCAAGATCGGATTTGGCATGGCCCCAAAGGTGGCCGAGGTGATGGTCGATCTGGTGCTTGAAGGGCGCGATGCAATCCCGGATGGATTCCGGGTTGAAGACAGTTTCTGATTGGTCGGAACGGTGACATAAGGCGCTGCCACGGGGATCGGGCGTCGGAAATCAGCCTTGATCCCACCGGTCCAAGGCTGCTTCGTCAGCTTCCTTTGCGGCAACCCAGTCTGAACCGGTCCGGGTTCGTTCCTTCTTCCAGAAGGGTGCGCGGGACTTCAGATAGTCCATCAGGAATTCCGCCGCCGCGAAGGCGTCGGCACGATGCGGCGCGGCGGTGATGACCATCATGATTGGGGCATTCAGGGCAATCGCGCCATGGCGGTGCAAGACGAAGGCCTCGCCCAAAGACCAGCGCGCCATCGCTTCTTCCAAAATGTCCGCAATCGCCCGTTCGGTCATTCCCGGATAGTGTTCGATCTCGAGCGCGGTCAGCCCGCCCGCGACATCGCGCGCAAGGCCCGAGAAACTGACCACCGCGCCCATCCCGTCCAAGGCGTCGCAAAATCGGTTCAGTTCGGCCCCCGGATCGAAAGGGTCTGCCTGCACCCGGACAATCGGCATGTTAGCCCCCGGTCATCGGCGGGAAAATCGCCACTTCACGGGACCCAGCCAAGGGGGCCTCCAGCGTGGTCAGGGTCTGATCGACAGCCACCCGCACCGCCCCAAGGTCCGAAAACGCGACCGCATAGCGGTCTTCCCGCGCGGCAAGCTCGGCAATCAGGTCGGCGACGGTGGCCGCGTCGGTTTCGACGGTTTCCCGGCCAAGCCCGATCCGTTCGCGCACCCACGCGAAATAAAGCACTTCAATCTTCATTTCGGCGCTCGCAAATAGGGCAGCGCCTTGGCGAAGTAATCCCCACCCGTCAGCAGGGTCAAACCGCCCGCCACCCAAAGCAGGCCAACGCCGCACCAGAAAACGATCTGGGCCAGCGTGTGCCACCAATCCATCCGTTCGATCCCCATCCCCGCAAACAGCACCGCGATGGCGATCATCTGCAATGTCGTCTTCCACTTGGCCAGTTTCGTCACCGCCAGTTTGCCGCTGTCCGCGCCCAGAAATTCGCGCAAGCCGCTGACAAAAACCTCGCGAAACAGGATCATAACGGCGGGCAGGATGATCCACGGGTTCATCCCCGAATAACCTGTGATCACGAACAACGCGATCACCACCATCACCTTGTCGGCAATCGGGTCCAGCATCGCGCCAAATCGGCTTTCCTGTTTCCACGCACGCGCCAGATACCCGTCGACAAAATCCGTCAAGGCCGCGCCGACAAACAGCACCAAGGCATAAAGATCGGCCCAGGGACGATCAAAATACAGGAACATGACCGCCACACCGGGGGCGGCCAGCAATCGCAGGATCGTCAGGATATTGGGCAGCGTCCAAATCATGTCGTGTGTCTAGCTGTTGGCCGCCAGCGGGAAAAGAGGCTTATCGCCCACCACTGTTTCGGCCTTGTGGCTTGAAACCCAAAAAGATCGTGAATCTGATCGCCCCCTCTACCCGGGCTCGTTCTGTTCGATAAGCTTCGACACGAGGGTCAGATCCACGTGATCGCCCCACGGTTTACCAGTGCCCCGCGTTTTGTCTTGACCCAAGAATGGAGCACCAGAATGCCTTCCCAACCCAGCGCGCCAAGTGATCTGGATTTCGACGTTTCCCTGTCGGCGGACGTCTCGCAAACCGAACTGACGATCACCAGCACCACGGGCGGCGTAACCCCGCGCTATGGGTCCGAGATGACCCAATCAACGGTCAGCGCCGGAACCGCTATCGAAACAAGCGGCACCAAGATTTCCCAGCGCAGCGAATTCATCGAAACCGCAGAAAGTGACGATCTGAACACGGCGGGCAGCGGCACGATGTGGTACGCGTTCTCGCTTTATATCGACCCGACCAGCGGCTTGCCCACGGACAATGGCAATGACCCCGAGGCCAATGTCAGCCTGTTCCAGTTCCACCAGCGCGACGCGAACGGCACTTCGACAAGCCCCGCGCTGATGATCGAGATTGACCAGTATGGCGATATCATTGCCCATTTCGGCGATGACGTGGGCAAGCGCAGCTATGTCCTCGTCGATGGCGGCACGTCTGGCACGGACGCAACGGGTCAGTGGATCGACTTCGTCATCGGTATGGATTGGTCAACCACCTCTGGCGGGTCGGCGGATTTCTATGTGCGCGAAGAAGGGGAAACCGCCTACACCTTGGAAGCCAGCGATACCGGGCAGAACACGTCGACAGGGAACGTGTATCTGAAATACGGGGTGTATCGAAACTTCTTGGAACGCGACCCTGCCCTGCAGGCTTCAACAACGACGGCCTATTACGACGGCGTGCGTCGGTCCGACAGCCAGACCGAAATCTTTGCCGACCCGTCCGAAGGCGTGGCCGCCGGAACGGATTATGCCGACTTGATCACGGGCGGGTCTGGCGATGATCGGCTTCGCGGCAATGATGGGGACGACACCCTTCTGGGCGGCGGCGGCGATGATGTGTTTTTCGGCGGGCAGGGCATCGACACGGTGTCCTATGCCGACGCCGGGGCAGGCGTGACCGCAAACCTGACCGACGCCAGCCAGAATATGGGCGAGGCCGCAGGCGATCAGTATGACGACATCGAAAACCTAATCGGCAGCGCATTCGATGACACGCTGATCGGCTCTGGCACGAACAATGCCCTGATAGGCGGCGCTGGAAATGACACGTTGTCGGGTCACAGTGGCGATGACTTGCTGGATGGGGGCGATGGGAATGACGTCTTGGATGGCGGAAAATCCGACGATCACCTGTTCGGCGGCGCGGGCAACGACACGCTGATCGGCGGGGATGGCGATGACACGCTGGAAGGCCAGTCCGGGGATGACGCGCTGTCTGGCGGGTCTGGCCGCGACACATTGATGGGGGGCGACGGCAACGACACCCTCGATGGCGGCAAATCCGATGACAGTTTGGATGGCGGCGCGGGCAACGACATCTTGAGCGGCGGCGACGGCAAGGATGACCTGCTTGGACAAGCGGGCGATGATTTCCTCTTTGGGGGATCGTCCAACGACACGCTGGACGGTGGGTCGGGCGACGACCTGCTGGACGGCGGTGGCAGCCGCGACTGGCTGATCGGGGGCACGGGGTCAGACAATCTGACCGGCGGCGGTGGCTATGACTATTTCATCTTCCGCCCCAGCGACCTGTCCGGCAGCACCGACACCATAACGGATTTCACTTGGAAAAGCAGTGAACGCGACCGGATCGACCTGACCGATCTGGATCTGCTGGCCATTTGGGGCACCCAGACGGCATGGGCAGATGCAAATGCCAGCTATGATGCGGGCGGCGCGCGGGTGGTTCTGGACCTTGGGTCGGGCAACCTGATCCATGTCGAAGACCATGACGGGTTGGGCGCCAGCTTCTTGGCCGATGTCCTGGCAGGCACGCTGCTCTAGGTCCGGCTAGCCGGCTTGAAAGAAGTCGTAGATCTTCTCGGCCATCGAGGCCGAGATCCCTTCGACAGCTTTCAGGTCTTCGAGATGGGCGCGGCTGACCGCCTTGGCGCTGCCGAAATGCGCCAGCAGCGCCCGTTTTCGATTGGCCCCAACACCGGGAATGTCGTCCAAGGGCGTCGCCCCGATGGCCTTGGCGCGCTTGGCGCGATGGGTTCCGATGGCAAACCGATGCGCTTCGTCCCGCAAACGCTGGATGAAATACAAGACCGGGTCATTGTGTTTCAGCGCGAACGGGCGCTGACCGGGGCGGTGGAATTCTTCCTTGCCGTGATCCCGGTCCACCCCCTTGGCAACCCCGATGAAGGGCACATCTTCAACCCCTAGATCGCCCAGGATTTCGGCAACAGCGCTGACTTGCCCGGCCCCACCGTCGATCAGCAACAGGTCCGGCCAGGCATCGGTCTGGCGGTCGGGGTCTTCTTTCAGCAAACGTTTGAACCGACGTTCCAGCACTTCTTTCATCATGCCGAAATCGTCACCGGGGGTCAGGCTGTCGCCCTTGATGTTGAACTTGCGGTACTGGCTTTTCAGGAACCCGTCCGGTCCGGCCACGATCATACCCCCGACCGCGTTGGTCCCTTGGATATGGCTGTTGTCGTAGACCTCGATCCGCGCAGGCGGGGCGTCAAGGTCGAAGGCCTCAGCCAAACCAGCCAGCAATTTGCCTTGTGTCGCGCTTTCGCTGAGCTTCCGGGCAAGGCTTTCGCGGGCATTGCGGGCCGCGCCTGACACCAGTTCGGCCTTTTCCCCGCGCAGCGGGACCTGAATTTCGACCTTGCGCCCAAGTTTGTCCGTCAAAGCAGCGGTCATCAGATCCAGATTTTCGATGGGATGGGACAGCAGCACCTGCCGTGGCGGTTCGCGGTCGGAATAGAACTGCCCAAGGAAGGCTTCGAGGATCTCAGCCTCCTCCGCGCCCGACCCCGTGCGGGGATAGTAGTCGCGGTTGCCCCAGTTCTGATTGGCGCGGATGAAGAACACCTGCACACAGGCTTGCCCCCCATCCAGATGCAGGGCGATCACATCCGCCTCGGTCACCCCTTGGGGATTAATCCCTTGGGTTGTCTGCACTTGGGTCAGGGCGCGAATTCGGTCGCGCAAAGCCGCGGCGCGTTCGAATTCCATTGCGTCCGAGGCTTCTTGCATCTGTTTGGCCAGATCGCCCTGAACTTTTGTCGACCGCCCGGATAAGAACCGTTCCGCGTCCTTCACCAAATCGGCATAGTCGTCTTCGGTGATCTTACCAACGCAAGGGGCGCTGCACCGCTTGATCTGATACAGCAGGCAAGGCCGCGTCCGGCTTTCAAACATCGCGTCCGAGCAGTTCCGCAACAAGAAGACCTTCTGCAACTGGTTCAGCGTCCGGTTCACCGCGCCTGCGCTGGCGAACGGGCCGTAATACTTGCCGGGTTCTTTCTTGGCGCCGCGATGCTTCTTGATTTGCGGGAAGCCATGGGAGCGACTGACAAGGATGTTCGGAAAGCTTTTGTCATCGCGCAGCAGCACGTTGAACTTTGGCTTGAGCTGCTTGATCAGGTTCTGTTCCAGCAACAGCGCTTCGGTTTCCGTGCGGGTCGTCAGGAACATCATCGACGCGGTTTCACGGATCATCCGGGCAATGCGCGCCGAGTGCCCCGAAGGGCGCGCGTAGTTCGACACGCGGGCCTTCAGATTGCGGGCCTTGCCGACGTACAAGACGCGGTTTTCCGCATCCAGCATGCGGTACACACCCGGCGACGCATCCAGCGTTTTCAGATAGGCCTGAATGACCGCATGTCCGGTGCGCGCAGGGGTGGCAGAGGTATCGTGGGGCATGGAACGAATCTTGGCGGGCTGCGCCGATTTGGCAAGCTTTTCAAGGCTGAAGTCTTCCCCAAATTCTGGGGATAAGTCGGTGGGCAAATCCGATTGCAGCGCGCGATCTGCTAGTGTTTCTGGGGTTTCGCTTAGTTTGATGAAAATTTAGGCGGCAGAATAAACATTTGAAAGTATTGAGAATTTTTTTGAGCCATCGGTAACACCCTGTATTTCTTAACAGAATCTTAACGACCAGATGACGGTTTTTGCGAACGTGGACAAATGCCGTAAGGGCATCTGCGATAGAGGTCTACTCGACCCCCAAGACATCCGGCGTCTGCCACGCCAGATGCTGGCCGCCATCGACGCAAATCAGCTGTCCCGTGACCTCGGTCGCTTCCAGAAAATAGCCCAAGGCCTGGACGATTCCGGCGGGGCTGCTGCCCCGTTTCAGAACCGTTGCGGCGCGTTGATCGGCAAAGTGTTTGGCCGATTGGCGCACCCCTTGCATGGTCGGTCCCGGGCCAATCGCGTTGACCCGGATACGCGGTGCCAACGCTTGGGCGGCGGTCTGGGTGAACGCCCACAGCCCCATCTTGGCCAGCGTATAGGTCATGAATTCCGGTGTCAGCTTGCGCACCCTTTGGTCGATCATGTTGATCACCAAGCCATTGGCCAGCGGTTCACCGCCATCGTCCAACGGGGCCTCGGGCACTTGGGCGGCAAAGGCTTGGGTCAGGAACAAGGGCGCGCGCAGGTTGGACCCCATATGGCGGTCCCAACTGTCCGGCGTCGCCGTTGCCAGGGTATCATGCTCAAAGATCGAGGCATTGTTGATCAACACCGTCAGCGGCCCCATCGCCTGTGCGACCTCGGGTACAAGGGCTTCGGTGCGATGCGGATCCAACAAATCCGCCTGAAAGGTCTGTGCCTTGACGCCCTCTGCCCGACAGGCTGCCACAGTGTCCTCGGCCCCTTGGGCGGACCCGGCGTAATGAACCGCAACATCATAGCCGCGCTTGGCCAAAGCGATGGCCATGTGCTGGCCCAAGCGCTGTCCCGCGCCGGTCACCAGCGCCGTGCCTTTTGAAGATGCCGTCATGCGTGCCGCCCCTGCCTCGTCAGATCAAGAGTGCCACGACATAGACGCCATAAAGCGCCGTCAAGAGGCCGCCCAACATGCGGCCGATGTTCCAGTGCAAATACACGATCGGCAGCAACAGCAAGGACGCGCCGGCCATGATCCACAGGTCGAACCGCAGCAAGGCCGGGGGAACCGCCAGATCGCCGACCAGCGCCGCTGCGCCGATAATCGCCAGAAGGTTGAACATGTTCGACCCGATGACGTTGCCCAAGGCCACGTCCCCGTGCCCGCGATAGGCCGCCGCTACCACCGCAGCCAGTTCCGGCAGCGATGTGCCGAAGGCCACAAGGGTCAAGCCGATGACCGTTTCGCTGACACCAAAGCCCCGCGCGATGTTCACCGCGCCGTCCACCAACAGGTCTGCCCCCAAGGGCAATCCGACAAGGCCCAACCCCAAAAACAGCAGAACCTTGGTCCAAGGCAGGTTCGGGTCCGCCCCTTCGACCTCCTCCAGATCGGCATCGTCGGCTGCAGCAGCTTCGGCGGCGGCACGGGTTTCGCGCTTGTGTGCGCGCGCTTCCGCAATCGCGTCCCACAGCATCCACGCCAGCGCCGCCAACAGAACCAAGCCATGAATCCATGTGATCGGTCCCAGGAAACACACCACGATGAACAGGCCTGTGGCCGCGATCATCTGCACATAGCTGCGTCGTGTGTCGCTGTCGGCGGTGTGCAACCCCACCAGCAAAGCCGGGATGCCCAGAACCAGCAGGATGTTGGCGATATTTGACCCGACCACATTGCCCAAGGCGATGCCGGGTGCGTCTTCCAGCACAGCTTTGACCGAAATCAGCAACTCGGGCGCGGACGTTCCGAAGGCGACCACCGTCAGGGACACGATCAAGGCCGGGATGCCCAAACGCAAAGCCAGATTGACCGCCCCTTTGACCAGAACATCCCCGGCCCCCACCAGAATGAACAGTCCAAGCGCCACCATGGCGAAGTCGAGCAGAAGCATGCGTTACCCTTTGCGGTCGAGACTGCCGCAAGGACAGGGATCGTTGTTGAACAAGAAGCGCTTGCAGGTCTTGCACCGTTTTGGTCGCTGCAAGGCCACCTTACCGACACCGGGCACGCGCAGGCGTCCGAAAATGGCAAGCACCATCATTCCGATCAGAAAAAACGTGACGATCTTGACCAACATGCCCGATTACAGCCCGTACCGGGCCCAAAGGGACCGTTCTTCGATCTGGCCCAAGGCCGCTTCGGTCAGGCTGGCCCCAAAGCGGGCCCAGAATGGACGCCTCTGGCCATAAACCCGAAACCGCACCTTGTCGCCAAATCGGTCCTTCATGACAGGCACCAGATGCCCAATGCCATCGGCCAGACCGACATCAATCGCTTTGCGCCCAACCCAAATCTCGCCCGTGAACAAGTCTGCGCCTTCGGGCAATTTCGCGCCCCGGCGGGCCTTAACATGGGCGATGAATGCGTCATGGATCTGTTGTTGCAGATCCTTCAGGCGCGCGACGTCTTCGGCGCGTTCCGGGCGAAACGGGTCCAGCATCGATTTGTCTTTGCCAGCCGTATGCACGCGCCGCTCGATTCCTTGGCGCTGCATCAATTCATGAAACCCGAAGCTGGCCGAAATCACCCCGATGGACCCGACGATGGAACTGTCATCGACAAAGATCTCGTCTGCGGCGCAAGCCAGCCAATACCCGCCAGACGCGGCCACATCTTCGACGAAGGCAACAACAGGCACATCTTTTTCGGCTGCCAGTCGGCGGATGCGGGCGGCGATCAACGAGGACTGGACGGGCGATCCCCCCGGCGAATTCAACAGCAACGCCACCGCAGCCGGCTTCCCCCGGGCAAAGGCCTTTTCGATCAGGCCCGCCAAGGCGGCATCGTTCAAGGCCCCGCGGGACCCGGTTGCGATAACCCCAGACAGCCGCAGGACCGCGACCGTGGGATCGTTCTTTACGAATGGAAGCCAACGTTTCATGGGGGGCGATGTAAGCCGCCCCCCGGGGGTTAACAAGGCGACCCCCTACGGGAAAGGCGCAGGGCCGCCCTTATCCGCGATAGGCTTGCGTTCCAGCAACAGCGCTGTGCCATTGGGCCAGCTTTGCCGCACGGGTATCGGCATCCATCGCGGGTTCAAACCGGCGATCCAGCGCCCAGCTTCGGGCAAATTCCTCTGGCTGCGGGTAAACGCCCGCCTGCATGCCCGCCACCCAAGCCGCACCTAGGGCCGTCGTTTCCAGCACCTTTGGACGATCCACTTGCGCGCCAAGGATATCGGACAGGAACTGCATGGCCGCGTTGCTGGCCGTCATGCCCCCATCGACGCGCAGCACCTGCCCTGCATCCCCGCCGTCCCAATCCGCCTGCATCGCCCGGATCAGGTCAGCGGTTTGGTAGCCGACGCTTTCCAGCGCGGCCTTTGCAAATTCCGCGGGACCCGTGGCCCGCGTGATGCCGAACAGCGCGCCGCGCGCATCCGGATCCCACCAAGGGGCCCCCAGGCCGGTAAAGGCAGGTACGATCATCACGTTCTGCGACGGATCCGCTTGGGCGGCCAAGGCATCGGTCTGATCGGCGGCCGCGACCATGCCCACACCATCACGCAACCACTGCACAACGGTGCCCGCGTTGAAGATCGAGCCTTCCAGCGCATAGGTCGGCTTGCCGTCGAATTGGTAAGCGATGGTGCCCAGCAAACGGTTGGAACTGCTGACAAGCGTGTCCCCGGTGTTCAGAAGCGCAAAACACCCCGTTCCATAGGTCGATTTCAACATGCCGGGTTGGAAACAGGCCTGGCCCAATGTCGCGGCCTGCTGGTCGCCTGCAACACCAAGGATCGGCGTTTCCCCGCCCAGAATATCGGTCACCCCGAATGCGGCGCCACAATCGCGGACTTCGGGCAACATGGCCAAGGGCACGCCGAACCGGGCGCAGATGGTTTCATCCCAGACACCTTCGCGGATGTTGTACAACATCGTCCGCGCGGCATTCGTCGCGTCGGTCGCATGCACTTTGCCGCCTGTCAGACGCCAGATCAGGAAACTGTCGATGGTGCCAAAAGCAAGTTGGCCCGCCTCGGCCTTGGCCTTGGCCCCCTCGACGCTGTGCAACAGGGCATGGACCTTGGTGCCCGAAAAATACGGATCGGCCAGAAGGCCCGTGCGATGGGTGATTTCAGGTTCGAACCCTTCGGATCGCAATTCGGCGCAAAAGGGGGCGGTGCGGCGGTCCTGCCAGACAATCGCGTTGTGAATCGCCTTGCCAGTTGTGCGATCCCATACCACGGTCGTTTCGCGCTGGTTGGTGATCCCGATGGCCGCGATATCAGATGCGGTCAGCCCCGCATCGGCGACGACTTGGCGGCAGGTTTCGACCACGGTCCGCCAGATGTCCTCGGGGTCGTGTTCAACCCAACCGGACTGCGGGAAATGCTGCGGGAATTCCTGTTGCGCCACACCGGCCACATGCAGATTGGCGTCAAACAACATGGCCCGCGTCGACGTGGTCCCCTGATCAATCGCCAGCACATAGGTCATGGCGGTCCTCCCTTTTGGTCTTGTGTCACTATGGCGCGTAATGGTCAGGCCGCAACGTCTGCAATGCGTGCGAACCACGCGTCGATCGCCGTGATCTGGGCTGTCGTCAAACGCAGCCCCAGCTTTGACCGACGCCAAACAACGTCCTCGGCGCAACGGGCGAATTCGGTTTCGCGCAACCATTTCAGTTCGGCTTCGGTCAGACTTGCCCCGAAATCCTCGCCCAAATCACTGGACGTCTTTGCATCCCCCAACAGCGTCCAAGCATCGGTCCCATAGGCCCGGATCAACCGTTTCGCCCAACGATCCGTCAGAAACGGATAGTCCAGCCCCAATTGCACGATCAGGTCGTCAACCTGAGAAACCTTGAAGTCCCCCCCGGGCAATGCCACCCCAGCGGTCCACGCCCCCCCCATCGGCAAGTGGGGTTCCAGCTTGGCCAGCGCCGCTTCGGCCAGTTTGCGATAGGTGGTGATCTTGCCGCCGAACACGTTCAGCAAAGGCGCGCCATTGTCATCCAGCGCCAAGACATAGTCCCGGGTCGCTTCGGTGGCGCTGCTGGCCCCATCATCATAAAGCGGTCGCACGCCGGAATAGGTCCAGACGATCTGGTCGCGTGTCACGGGCGTCGCAAAATACTGCGACGCGAAATCGCACAGGTATTGCTGTTCCGCCTCGGTGCAGACGGGCTTTACCCCAAGATCGGTATGTTCCTGATCCGTGGTTCCGATCAGGGTGAAATCGGTCTCGTAAGGAATGGCAAAGATGATCCGCCCGTCCGAGCCTTGGAAGAAATAGCACTTGTCATGCCCGAACAGTCGCGGGACCACGATATGCGAGCCCCGCACAAGGCGCACCCCCTGATCGGTGTTGCGACGCAAGACGCCTTTCAGCACCTCTTCGACCCACGGACCACCCGCGTTGACCACGGCCTTGGCGGTGATGCTGCGCCCATCCGACAGCTCAAGGCGCCAATGACCATCCTCGCGTTCGCCCCGCAGAACTTTGGTGCGGGTTTGGACGGTTGCACCTCGCAAGACGGCATCGCGGGCATTCAGCACAACCAGACGGGAATCTTCGATCCAGCAATCCGAATATTCAAACCCCTTGCGAAAGACTGGTTTCAGCGGGGCGCCTTCCGGACCATCGGCAAGGTTCAAGCTGCGCGTGCCGGGCAGGATTTGCCGCCCCCCCAAGGTATCGTACAGGAACAACCCCAGCCGGATCAGCCAAGCCGGGCGACGATCCTGCATCCATGGCATCACGCGCTTCAGAAGGCGCGAGGTCGGCGTTTCGTTGGGAAAGCGCATGTCAGGGTGCAAGGGCAGCACAAACCGCATGGGCCAGCTGATATGCGGCATGGCGGTCAGCAGCACTTCGCGTTCGATCAGACTTTCGCGCACCAGCCGAAACTTGAAGAACTCCAGATAGCGCAGCCCACCATGAAACAGCTTGGTCGACGCGCTGGAGGTCGCACTGGCCAGATCGTTCATTTCGGCCAGACCGACCTTCAGGCCGCGCCCCGCCGCGTCGCGGGCAATGCCGACACCATTGATGCCGCCGCCGATGACAAAAAGATCGTAATCCGCCATGTCTTTCCCCTTTCCCGTGCCACCTAGCATTTTCGCTTAGCGCATGATATCGCGCGCATAACGTTCGTTTCGAAGGATAATCGCGATGAGAGAGCGCGATAGACGGCAGAGCATACTAGAGGATGTTCGCAACGAAGGTCGCGTGACGACTGACGCCTTGGCGCGCCGATATCGGGTCACCGTGCAAACCCTGCGTCGTGACCTTGCCGAAATGGAACAGGCTGGCCTGATCACCCGCACCCATGGGGGCGCGGTGCCCCGGTCGTCGGTCGCCAATATCGGCTATGCGGATCGACAGGTCCTGAATGCCGACGCAAAACGCCGGATCGCGCAGCAAGCGGCAGAGCTTATCCCGGATCGCGCTTCGGTCTTTCTGGATATCGGAACATCTGTCGAAGCCGTGGCCGAAGCGCTGCTGCGCCATGACGGGCTGGTTGTGATCACCAACAATCTGCGGGCCGCCAGCATTCTGGCCGACAACCCCAGTGCCGAGGTGATCGTTGCCGGTGGCGTTCTGCGACGATCCGATGCCGGGCTTGTGGGGGAACAGACCGTCGCCTTCCTGCGGCAGTTCAAACCGGATTTTGCCATCCTCAGCGCGTCTGCATTGGACGAAGATGGTGATTTCCTCGACTTCGATTTTCGCGAGGTGCAGGTCAGCCGTACGGCTCAAGCCAGATCGCGGCGGTCCGTGCTGGTGGCCGATGCGTCAAAGTTCCGGCGCCAAGCCCCTGTCATGATCGGGTCCTTGGCCGAGATCGACGATTTCGTCACAGACGCCCCACTGAACGCAGCCTTGGCGGGGAAATGTGCGACCTGGGGCACAAAGGTTCATGTGGCCGCGAAAATGTCTGCGTAATCCGCGCGCAAGACCGCCTTTTGCACCTTGCCCATCGTATTGCGGGGCAAGGACGGCACGAAAGCAACATGGCGGGGCTGCTTGAACCCGGCCAACCGGTCCTTCAACGCGGCCTTCAGGTCGAATTCCTGCCCCACGACAACGGCAACCACGGCCTCGCCGAAATCGGGGTGGGGCACGCCGATTACCGCGCTTTCGCTGACGCCCTCCAACGCGTCGATCACATCCTCGACCTCTTTGGGATAAACATTCAAGCCGCCGGAAATGATCAGGTCCTTCCCCCGACCCACGATCGTGACATAGCCGTCTTCGGACTGCTGTCCCAAGTCGCCAGTGATGAACCAGCCATCTTCGGTCATGTCTTCGGCAGTTTTTTCCGGCATGTTCCAATAGCCTTGGAACACATTTGGCCCGCGCACCTGAATCGTCCCGATTTGTCCGGGCGCGACGGGCGCATTCCCGTCCATGATCCGCAAATCAACACCCGGCAGGGGCAGACCAACCGTCCCGGCCCGCCGATCCCCATCATAGGGGTTCGAGGTGTTCATGTTGGTTTCGGTCATTCCATAGCGTTCCAGAATACGGTGCCCGGTGCGGGCCTCGAAAGCCGTGTGGGTGCTGGCCAAAAGCGGGGCCGAACCTGAGATGAACAACCGCATATGCCCAGCCAGCGCGCGGTCGAACCGCGGGTCATCCAAAAGGCGGGTATAGAATGTCGGAACACCCATCATCGCCGTCGCCTTGGGCAAGGCGGCCAAGACCGCATCCGTTTCGAACTTGGGCAGCAAGATCATCTGCGCCCCACTAAGAAGCGCAATATTCGTCGCAACGAACAGGCCATGGGTGTGAAACACCGGCAGGGCATGCAGCAGAACGTCCTTATCCGTGAAGCGCCAATAGTCCGTCAGGACTTGCGTATTCGAAAGAAGGTTGGCGTGGCTCAGCATCGCGCCCTTCGATCGCCCTGTGGTCCCCGAGGTATAGAGGAACGCTGCCAGATCGTCTGGCGCCCGATCCACGCAATGTGCAAAATCCGGCGCGCATAGATCGACCAACGTCCCCTGTCCATCTGGGCCCAAGCTGTGAACCTCACACCCAAATGCGCCCGCCATATCCGCAAGGCGCGCCACGGCATCCGGGTCGCAGACCAGCAGCTTGGCCCCGGCGTCTTCGACGAAATAGCCAAGCTCGGACGCGGTATAGGCGGTGTTCAGCGGCAGGAAAATCACCCCGGTCATCACCGCAGCCGCATAAAGCGCCAGAAAATCGACGGACTTCGGGGCCTGCACGGCCATGCGATCCCCCGGCTGCAAACCCAGTCCGATCAAGGCCCCGGCAAACCCTTCGGCGCGGGCATGAAACGCCGCACCGCTGACCGTGCTTCCATCCGGCAGATGAAAAAGCGGACTTTGTCGATCAGCCAAGGGCGCAAACAACGCGTCGTAGAGCGGATTGGACATTCGGACACCTCGGCTAGGGTTGCGTTGCCTGCTTATCGCGGCGCGCCACGGGCGAAAAGATGCACCACAAAAGCATGATCTGTATCAAGGTGACGAAGCCGCCGAAACGATAGGGTGGCCGAAACGCGCCTGCCTCATTGCCCCCTCGGAGGATGCCAAATGCGACTAACCATGCGAACAAACCTAGCGATGCGCAGCCTGATGTTCTGCGCCGTCAATCCAGGGCGTATCGTGCGGAAATCGGAAATCGCGGAATACTGCCACGCCTCGGAAAACCATCTGGGCCTTGTGATCCACAAACTCAGCCAGTCAGGCTTCTTGCACACCGTGCGCGGGCGCAATGGCGGCGTGCGCCTCAGCCGCCCTGCCGAAGATATCTGCATCGGCGATGTGTGCCGCGAATTCGAAGCCAGCGTCCCGTTTACCGAATGTTTCGAAGGCGGCGAGAACGATTGCCCGATCGTGGCATGTTGCAAGCTGCGCGGGGTGCTCAAGACCGCGCTCGACGCGTTCTATGCAGAACTCGACAAGGTGCAATTGTCCGATCTGACGGCGGGTAACGCGGGTCTGTCGCGGCTGCTGGCCCTTGAAGACGCCTGATCAGGTTGTCACTGACCAAGCTTGGTATATCTGAGGGCCCAACCCGACGTTGGAGCCCTTCTTATGACCAAAACCACCCTGCTGGGGATTTCAGGATCGTTGCGCGCAGCTTCGGTCAATCGGCGCTTGATCCGCGAAGCCGCCGTTTTCTTCGCGCCAGACCAGTTCATCGAAGCCGATCTGCGGCTGCCGCTTTATGATGGGGATGTCGAAGACAAAGACGGCATTCCCGCATCGGTTCAGGTCTTGGCGGACCAGATCGCGACGGCCGACGCCATCGTGATTTCAACCCCCGAATACAACCAAAGCCTATCGGGCGTTCTGAAGAACGCGCTCGATTGGGTCAGCCGGGTCGAGGGCAAGCCTTGGGCGGGCAAACCCGTGGCCCTGCTCAGTGCCGCTGCGGGACGCGCGGGCGGCGCGCGCGCGAATTATGCCCTGCGCTTGGCGATGCAGCCCTTTCGCACACATTTGCTTCAAGGCGAATTTCTGCTGGCAGGGGCACACCGCGAATTCGACGAAGACGGGCACCTGACGGGCGACCTTTACCGCAAGAATCTGGCCACCCTGATGACCGATCTGCGGGCTGCGGCTGGACTGGAGCCGGTCACCTAGATTGTGCGCAGGTATGCGATCAGCTCGTCCAGATTGCCGCGCCGTTGATCCAGCAGCGCGCCAATCTCGCGCCGTTCGCTGGTGCGCAGGCCAATGCCTTCGATGAAGATGTCATAGAACCGGGGCGTGTTGTTCCGATCTGACACAAAGAAGGTGACGTTGATCGGACCGCGTCCGGGCAGCAGGGCGCGTCCTTCGACTTCGAACCCGCTGCGGTTGGCCGTCGAACGGGTCACTTCGATCCGACCGCCAGCGAATTCGCGGAACCGTCGCCCGTACTTGCGGGCGATATATCCCCCGAACGCCTCGGCATAGGCCCGTTTCTGGCTGTCCGAGGCCGTGCGCCAATCCGGCCCAAGGGTCGAGGCGGCAATCACATCGGTGTCCGCATACCGTTCGAACAGACGTTCGAATTCGCGGTAAAGCGCGGTGCCGGATCGCCCGGAATTGATCACGCTGTTGATATCATTGACCAAACGCGTCACCAGCGTGCTGGCTTCGGACTGGCTGAGCGCACGCGCCTGCCCCGGCAACAGACCATAGGCCATGCCCCCCGCGGCAAGCATCAGGACCGCGCGGCGGGTCGCGCTAGTTGCTGGCAAACGGGTCATCGAGGGGGTCCACTCCAAATTCATCAAAGCCGCTGTCTACCCCACCGGTCAGTTGGAACCGACGGGCCTGCATAAAGCTGTCGCGCAGCTGCGCATAGCTGTCGGCGCTGTCATACAGGATGGGGTCGATCAGCGTGGCATTGCGGGCGCGGTCGCCAAGGACATTCGCGACGGACACCTGCCGTTGCGCCAAACGCTGCGCATCCGTGGTCACGACCAGACGCACGGGGTTCATGGCCGTATCCGCGACGCGTCCTACCGTGTCGCGCAGGTTCGACGGACCCGCCAAGGGCAGTTCCAGATACGGCCCTTCGCCTGCGCCCCAGACATACAGCGTTTCACCGAAATCGGTTGCTTCGTCGGTCAGGCCCATCGCACTGGCCGGATCGAACACCCCGCCCAAGCCGAACGAGGTGTTCACAATGAACCGAAACAGGTTGCGCCCAAAGGACGGCGCATCCCCTTGCAGAAGGTTGTTCACCATGCGTCCGGGGTGATCCAGGTTGCGGGCGAAATTGTCGACGCCTTGTGCGACGGGGTCGGGAACGACGGTGTCATAGACAATGCTGGCCGGACGCAGGGCGACCGCATCGACGGCCTTGTTCACGCCGTGGCTGGCCCGGTTCAACCCTTCCAGCGGGTCATGGACCGCATCGCGGGTCGGCACAGTGGCACAGCCCGCCAGCGCAAGCGCGCCGATCAGCATCATCACCGGGGGCAGTTTCAATTTGGTCACAACACGTCGCAAAGCGGGGGCATCTTCAATCGGGTTTGCCTGTTAACGGATCAATTAGCTATATTGTGGCAAAATACCAATCGGGATCGGCATGAACCGTCCCATGGCAGAGGCAATGCGCCGATCCGTTACAAAGAGCGACAAATCGGCAACAGACGAGAAGCAGCGCAAGCATGTCCACCCCACCGGAACCCGTCGAACTGCGCGACATCCGTCGCAAGAACCTGCCGCTTTTTGGGTCGGTCTTCGTCTTTTCAATCTTTGTGAACGCCCTGATGCTGACCGGGCCGCTGTACATGCTGCAGGTCTATGATCGGGTGCTTGGGTCGCAATCGGAAGAGACTTTGCTGACCCTGACGCTGTTGGTGGCGTTTCTCTACGGAACCATGGGCATTCTGGACTATGCACGTGGCCGGGTTCTGGCACGGGCCGGCGGACGTTTGCAGGACCAGTTGGACCAACGGGTGTTCTTCGCGATCCTGCGCACGGCGAACAAAAAGGGGCCTGCGCGCGGTGCGTCGGGCCTTGCGGATCTGGAAGCGATCCAGCGGTTTCTGTCCAGCCCTGCTGCGATGGCTGTCTTCGACATCCCATGGACCCCGCTTTTCCTGCTTGGGATTTTCATTTTTCACCCGTGGTTGGGGACCCTTGCCGTTGTCGGCGGGGGCTTCCTGATCATCGTGGCGGCGCTGAATCAATGGCTGACCATGGCCCCGCAACGGCGCGCGTTCTCGATCACGCGGGGCGCGGATCAAATGGCGGGACAACTGGCGGCGGACAGCGAAACCATCAATGCCATGGGAATGCGCGACGCGGCTTTCGCGCGGTGGCGCACCTTGCGCAATGCGGGTCTGGGCGAACAACTGGAAAGTGCCGACCGGGTCGGGGGCTTTTCGTCCTTGACCAAGTCGCTGCGCTTGTTCCTGCAATCGGCCATGTTGGGCTTGGGTGCCTTGCTGGTGCTGCAAGGACAACTGACCGCCGGGGCCATGATCGCGGCGTCGATCTTGCTGGGCCGGGCCCTTGCCCCGATCGAACAAGCCATTGGCAGTTGGCAACTGGTGCAGCGCGCCCTGGAGGCGCGGCGCGACCTGCGGGACTTGCTGTCCGAGGTGGCGCCGGAAGAACGCCAAACCGAACTGCCCCGTCCGGCGGCAAGGCTGGATGTCCGCGACCTGACCGTGGTCCCCCCGGGCGAAGCCCAGGCGGCCCTGCGGATGGTGCGGTTCCAACTGGAACCCGGACAGGCCTTGGGGGTTATCGGGCCATCAGGCGCGGGCAAATCGACCTTGGCGCGGGCCTTGACCGGGCTTTGGGCCCCGGCCACCGGTTCGATCCGTCTGGATGGGGCCACCTTGGCGCAATACAATCCCGACACTCTGGGGCGGCTGATCGGCTATCTGCCCCAGCAGGTTCGCCTGTTCGATGGCACGATCAAGGAAAACATCGCGCGGCTGGCGACAGACCCGAACGATGCCGACGTGATCCGCGCCGCGCAAAAGGCCGATGCGCATGAGATGATCCTGCGCTTGCCGGATGGCTATGACACCAAGGTCAGCATGGCCAATTCCCGCCTGTCGGGCGGGCAGATGCAGCGGATTGGGCTGGCACGGGCGCTCTATGGCGACCCGGTCCTGCTGGTGCTGGATGAGCCGAACTCGAACCTCGACAATTCCGGCTCGGTGGCGCTGAATCACGCGATCGAAACGATGAAGAAGGACGGGCGTTCGGTGCTGATCATGGCCCATCGCCCCGCCGCGATCCAGCATTGCGATCTGTTGCTGGTGCTGGAAGGGGGCATGCGCAAGGCCTTCGGCCCCCGCGACGAAGTCTTGAAAGCCACAGTTCTGAACCATGAAGAAATCCGCCGCAAAGCCGGCCCCGGAGGTGTGACATGATCCAGCCAACCAAGGCCCCGGACCTGACAGCGCGCCGCCCGCTGGTCATCGGGGCGGTCGCCTTGCTGATCTTGATCGGTGGGTTTGGGACATGGTCGGTCCGTGCCAATCTTGCCGGTGCAATCATCGCACCGGGCCAGATACAGGTCGAACAGAACCAGCAGGTGGTGCAGCACCCGGATGGCGGCGTCGTCGCCCGCATCGCGGTTTCCGAAGGCGACAGCGTGGCCGCTGGCGATGTCTTGATCCAACTGGATCCGACGCTGTTGCAAACCGATCTGGCCATTGTCGAAGGGCAGTTGTTCGAAGCCATGGCCCGGCGGGCCCGGATGCAGGCCGAACGTGACTTTGCCGATCAGGTGACCTTTCCCGACCTGCTGCTGACCTTGGCGGACAGCCGTCCCGACGTCGCCGAACTGATCCAAGGCCAGCGCAACCTGTTTGACGCGCGCCGCGCCACGCGGGCCCAAGAACGCGAACAACTGGCCCGCCGCAAAGCCCAGATTGGCAGCCAGATCGAAGGCGTGGACGCGCAGCGTGTGGCGGTGGTCGAACAACTGGCCTTGATCGAACAGGAGCTGGAAGGCCAGCAAAGCCTTCTGGACCGTGGCCTTGCGCAAGCGGGCCGGGTGCTGGCGCTGCAACGCGAACAGGCCGCACTGGCGGGTCGGATCGGGGAACTGGTCGCCGCAATCGCCGAAGCCGAAGGTCGCCAGACCGAGATTGATCTGCAGATCCTGTCGCTGGAAACCCTGCAACGCGAAGAGGCGATCACCCGGCTGCGCGACCTGCAAGTGACCGAAGCGGAATTGGCGCAGCAGCGGAACGCCCTTTTGGAACGCCTAAGCCGGTTGGACATCCGGGCGCCCGTCTCGGGGGTCATTCACAACCTGACCGTCTTCGCGGAACGCGCCGTGATCCGTCCTGCCGAACCCTTGGTCTATGTGATCCCGCAAGACCGCGCCCTGATCATCAACAGCCGCATTCAACCCTTCAACGTCGACGAGGTCTTCGTGGGTCAGGATGTCCGCCTGCGCTTTTCCGCATTCGATATGCGGGAAACGCCCGAAATCCTTGGCACCGTCACGCGGGTGTCTGCGGATGCCTTTGCCGACCAGGCGACCGGTCTGTCCTACTACCGCGTCGAAATCGTCCCAAAGGTCGAGGAATTGGAGAAACTGCAAGGTCTGACCCTTGTGCCGGGGATGCCCGTTGATGCGTTCATCCGCACACAAGACCGCACCCCGATGTCCTACCTGACGGAACCATTGACGGTCTATTTTACGCGGGCCTTGCGGGAAAGCTGATCTGCCCTTCCCCCCGGGTCGCACCGGCGCTAGCGTGCGCGCAGACCACAGAACGGAGCTGCGCCCATGACCAACGCCATCGAAGACCGCCTTGCCGAACTTGGCATCACCCTGCCGGACGCCCCTGCGCCCGCCGCGAATTACGTGCCTTTCGTGCAGGTCGGAAACCTTGTGCATGTCTCGGGCCAGGTGCCGTTCGTCGATGGCAAACTGACCCCCGGCAAACTGGGCGACACGATGACCGTCGAAGAAGGCGCCCAGATCGCGAAGATCTGCGCGATCCACCTGTTGGCCCAAGCCAAGAAGGCGTGCGGTGGGGACCTGTCGCGCCTTGTGCGGGTGGTCAAGCTGGTCGGCTTCGTGAACTCCACCCCGGATTTCGGCGACCAACCCAAGGTCATCAACGGGGCCTCGGATTTCCTTGTTGACGTTCTTGGGGACGCCGGACGGCACGCACGGTCGGCGGTCTCGGCAGCGTCGTTGCCCTTTGGCGTTCCGGTCGAGATCGAAGGCATCTTCGAGGTCAAATGATCCCCCTGCCCGACGTTTTTCGGCGCACGCCGCTGGCGCACCGCGCCCTGCATGATCCCGACCGTGGGATCATCGAAAACAGCCTTGCGGCGGTGCGGGCCGCCATTGGCAAGGGCTATGGGGTCGAACTGGATTTGCAACTGTCCTCGGACGGGCAAGCCATGGTGTTCCACGACGACACTCTGGACCGCCTGACCTGGAGCCACGGCGCGGTTCATCGCTTCCCGGCGTCCTTGCTGGAAACCTTCGTCCTGAAAGGTGGCCGCGATCGCCCGATGCCTTTGCCCAAGATGCTGAAGGAAATCCGCGGGCGCGTTCCGGTTCTGCTGGAACTGAAGGATCAAGGCGACCGCGACACCGGCATGCTGGAACGCGCCACCGCCGCCGCATTGGGTCGATACAAGGGCCCGGTGGCGGTCATGTCGTTCAACCCGCGCATGGTCGGTCGGCTGGCGAAGATGGCCCCGGATATTCCCCGTGGCCTGACGACGGGCACCTTCGACGGCGAGGCCTTGCCCGAACAGATCAAGGCGCATCTGCAAGCCATCGCGGATTTCGACGCTGTGGGGGCCAGCTTCATCAGCCACGAAGCCGCCGATCTTGGCAGTCCGCATGTCGCACGGATCAAGGCGCAGGGGCATCCGGTGCTGACTTGGACCATTCGCAGCCGCGACGAAGAAGCCCGCGCCCGGACCATCGCGGACAACATCACGTTCGAAGGCTATCTGCCGGACATCCCTTGACGCCCTGCGCCCCCGCGCCACTTGGGCAGGGCAGGCAAGGGAATGACCGCAATGACCATTGCAGAGACCCAAATCGAACTCAGCGTTCTGGCCGATCTGACGCAGATCTCGGAAGAAGACTGGGATGCCTGTGCTTGCCCGGAAACCGCCGATGGCGGTCGCCCGTTCGATCCGTTCACCACGCATCGGTTTCTAAGCGCGCTGGAACGGTCGGGATCGGTCGGGACGGGAACGGGTTGGCAAGGGCGCTATCTCGTGGCCCGGGCCGAGGGCACGATCATCGCTGTCGCGCCGATGTATGCCAAATCGCACAGCCAAGGCGAATACATCTTCGACCACAACTGGGCCCACGCGTGGGAACGCGCAGGTGGGCGCTATTACCCCAAGCTGCAAATCGCGGTCCCCTTCACGCCCGCCACGGGTCGTCGGTTTCTGGTCAAACCCGGGTTCGAACAGACCGGACAGGCCGCTTTGGTGCAGGGCGCTGTCCAAGTGGCCAGCGAAATGGGGGTTTCGTCCTTGCACATCACCTTCTGCACCGAGGCAGAGGTGGAGGCCGGGCAAGCCATGGGCTTGATGCCGCGCGCCAGCCAGCAATTTCATTGGGAAAACGATGGCTATGCCGACTTCGACGCCTTCCTGGCCGCCCTGTCCAGCCGCAAGCGCAAGAACATCCGCAAGGAACGCGCCACCGCACAGGGCTTCGGAGGCACGATTGTCTGCCTGACCGGCGACCAGATCGAACCGCAGCATTGGGATGCCTTCTGGCGTTTTTACCAAGACACGGGCGCGCGCAAATGGGGCACGCCTTACCTGACGCGCCGCTTCTTTGACGAAGCGCAGGCGCATCTGCGCAACGATATGCTCTTGGTGCTGGCGCTGCGCGATGGCCGTCCCATTGCAGGGGCGCTGAACTTCATTGGCCGGGACAAGCTTTATGGCCGCTATTGGGGCTGTGTCGAAGATCACCCCTGCCTGCATTTCGAACTGTGCTACTACCAAGCCATCGACTTTGCGATTGCCCATGGCCTGTCCACGGTCGAAGCGGGCGCACAAGGGGCGCATAAACTGGCCCGTGGATACCTGCCCGTGCGCACCCATTCCCTGCATTGGGTGGCAGATCCCGGTTTCGCGGATGCCATTGCGCGGTATCTTCATGAAGAAGCACAGGCGGTGGACCACGAAAACGGGATCCTCGAAGCCTATGGCCCGTTCAAGAAAATGACCGTGGAGGAACACGAATGACCGACCGTCTAGACGAGACCGCCCGCAAGTCTGACTTGCCGCCCCTGTTCGATGCGGGTTGGCGTCTGGTCGATGGGCGCGACGCGATCCAGAAAACCTATCAGTTCAAGAACTTCGTGGACGCCTTCGGGTTCATGACACGCTGTGCGCTTGTCGCTGAAAAGATGGATCATCACCCCGAATGGTCGAATGTCTATCGAACAGTCGACGTGACGCTGACGACCCATGATGCGGGTGGTCTGTCCGGGTTGGACGTGACCCTTGCCCAAAAGATGGATGCCTTGGCGGGCTGAAGCGGCGCCGACCCAGCCGCGCCGCTTCAGGGGGTCTTCTCAGACCAGGTCCAGAATGGCCTCGCCCGAGGTGAGCGCGCAGGTTCCGGGTTCATCGACATGCATGGTCTGGACCACCCCATCCTCGACCACCATCGCATAGCGCCGCGAACGGTCGATCAAACCGACGGGCGGCGCGGTAAAGGCCATCCCGACGGCCTTCGTAAAGGCGGCTTCGGGATCGGAAATCATGGCAATGCCTGCGTCATGCGCCCCGCTTTGGGTGCCCCACAAGGACATGACGAACGCATCATTGACCGACAGGCACAGGATTTCGTCGATCCCTTTGGCGGCAAACTGATCCGCAGTGCGAATGAAGCTGGGCAAATGCGCGCTGTCGCAGGTCGGTGTGAACGCGCCCGGAACGGCAAACAGCACGACCTTGCGGCCCTTGGTCAGGTCCGCAATCGTCGTCTGTTGGGGGCCATCGGTGGTGGCGCGGATCACGGCGGCATCCGGCAAGCTGTCTCCGACCTTAAGGGTCATGGGGCTGTCTCCTTTGGATTGTCATTCGCTTCGAGCGCCATGTAGTCTGGCACACAGAACGCACCAGAGCGAAAGCGAAAAGATGAGCAGAATCGTTGTCGTCGGCGCCGGTCAGGCTGGCTCTTCCTTGGTTTCAAAACTGCGCAGCCTCGGGCATGACGGTCCCATCACCTTGATTGGCGAAGAACAGGACCCGCCCTATCAGCGCCCCCCGTTATCCAAGGCTTACCTTCTGGGCGAAATGGACCGGGAACGGCTGTATCTGCGCCCCGAAAGCTACTATGCGGACCAGAATATTGACGTTCGCTTGGGCGCGCGGGTGACCGGCCTGAACCCTGCGGCGCGCACGATCACCGTCGACGGCGCAGCGCTTGCCTATGACCAATTGGCCCTGACAACCGGATCAACCCCACGGCGCTTGCCGGAACGCATTGGCGGCGCCTTGGATGGTGTCTTTGTTGTCCGGACACTGGCCGATGTCGATGCCATGGCCCCGCGTTGCACCGCCGGCAAATCCGCGCTGGTGATTGGCGGTGGCTATATCGGTCTGGAAGCCGCCGCAGTGCTGCGCAAACTGGGCCTGTCGGTCACGCTGGTCGAAATGGCCGACCGGATCTTGGGACGCGTCGCCGCGCCTGAAACGGCAGATTTCTTCCGCGACCTCCATATCGCGCATGGGGTCGATCTGCGCGAAGGGGTCGGGTTGGATCATTTGACAGGCGGTACGCACGTTACGGGCGCGGTCCTGACCGACGGTGCGGTTCTGCCCGCCGATATCGTGATCGTCGGGGTGGGCATTGAACCCGCCGCCCGGCTTGCGCATGACGCAGCGCTTGAGGTCAACAATGGCATCGTCGTCGATGACCGGGGCCGCACCAGCGACCCGGCCATTTGGGCCGCGGGCGATTGCGCCATTTTCCCTTATCGTGGGCAGCATATCCGGCTTGAATCCGTGCAGAATGCCATTGATCAGGCCGAAGCCGTGGCCGCCAATATGCTGGGGGCGGACACCCCCTATGTGCCCATGCCTTGGTTCTGGTCCGACCAGTACGATGTGAAACTGCAAATTGCTGGGCTGAACACCGGTTATGACCGGGTTGTTGTGCGCGCGGCGGACGATACGCGATCACATTGGTATTATGCGGGGGACCGGTTGTTGGCCGTGGACGCAATGAACGACCCCCGTGGCTACATGATCGGCAAACGCCTGATCGAAAATGGCAAGACCGCCGACCCCGAGGTGATCGCGGACCCAACCGCAGACCTGAAGCCCCTGCTGAAAGCGTGAGGATTATCGCCGGTCGCTTCGGTGGCCGCGCTTTGGCCGCCCTTGGCAAGGGGGATGCCGCCGCGCATCTGCGGCCAACCACGGACCGGGTCCGCGAGGCGTTGTTTTCGACCTTGCAAGGCGGACGCTTCGGCGACCCGATCGACGGGGCCGACGTGCTCGATCTGTTCGCAGGCACCGGGGCTTTGGGACTCGAGGCCCTGTCGCGCGGTGCACGACATGTGACCTTTGTCGAAAACGGACGAAAAGCCCAAAGCTTGATCACCGCGAACATCGCCCAACTGGACGTGGCGGAACAGACGACCCTGCTGCGCAGTGATGCAACGCGTCTGCCCAGCGCACAGTCGGTCAAGACGCTGGTTTTCCTTGATCCCCCCTATGGCAAGGGTTTGGGCCAAAAGGCCCTGGTGCGGGCGCGCGACATGGGGTGGATTGCCCCCGGTGCGCTGGTGGTTTGGGAAGAAGCCACCGAAATGGACGCGCCCGAGGGGTTCACTTTGCGGGACCATCGCCGTTATGGTGACACCCATGTCAGCTTTTTGGACGCTCTTTCCTGAGGCGGGGGTTGCGGACGACACCCCCAAAGTGCGCAGCGGGCCGCGCCGCGACCCGGTGGACGGACCCTTGTTGATGGGCGATCTACATTTGTCCCAAGCTGGACGCCCAGCGTTCTTGCAACATTGGGATGGGCCAGACGGGCGCTTAAGCCGCTTGAAGGATCCGTCCCCCAAGCACCCGAAGCGCTAAGGTCAGCCCCAAGTCGGGTGGAATTTTCCGGCGGGCGACAGGGTGAAGATTTCCGCGCCTTGCGCCGTAACCCCAATCGAATGCTCGAATTGCGCCGACAAGGATTTGTCGCGCGTCACAGCGGTCCATTCATCGGCCAGCACCTTGGTTTCCGGTCGCCCCAGATTGACCATCGGTTCAATCGTGAAGAACATGCCTTCTTCCAAGCGCGGTCCCGTCCCCGGACGGCCATAATGCAGCACGTTGGGCGGCGCATGAAACACGCGCCCCAACCCGTGACCGCAGAAATCGCGCACAACGGACATGCGATTGGCTTCGACATAGGTCTGAATGGCATGCCCGATATCGCCGAAGGTGTTGCCGGGCTTGACCGCCTCGATCCCTTTCATCAGCGCATCATGGGTCACGTCGATCAGGCGTTCGGCCTTTCGGGGCAGGGTCCCCGCGACATACATGCGGCTGGTATCGCCAAACCAGCCATCCACGATAACGGTCACGTCGATGTTCAGGATATCGCCGTCCTTCAGGCGTTTTGGGCCCGGAATGCCATGGCAGACCACGTGGTTGATCGAAATACACGAGGCGTGCTGATAGCCCTTGTAGCCAATCGTGGCCGAAGTTGCGCCCGCATCGCCCACCATCTTTTCGATAGCGGCATCCAGATCTTCCGTGCTGACGCCGGGCTGAACCATCGGCGCAATCTCGTCGAGGATATGCGCTGCCAAAGCCCCGGCTTGGTGCATCCCGGCAAAGTCCTCGGGGGCATACAACCGGATCCCGTCGCGGTTCACGGTGCCTTTGGTGGGCGTATCCAATAGTCGATCTCCTGTCATCGGGGCCAATATATGCAGATTTGCGCGCGGTGCCAGTGCGTCAGACCGCCTGCGGGTTTGCGTCGATTGGCAGCCTGCCGCCAAGGGTCACGCCCTCCACGCTGATCTGCGTGCCATAGCACAGCATTTCGACGCCGGCGGCCCGCGCCCGGTCAAAGGCCCGCGCATAGGCCGGGTCCAGATCGGCGGCCAAGCGGAAACAGTCGCAATCGGTCCGCTGCACCAGATAGATCATGACCGCCCGGCAGCCTTGCGTGACCATCCCCGCAAGATCATCCAAGTGTTTGGCCCCGCGCGTGGTGACGCAATCCGGAAATTCCGCCCATGCGCCGCTGCGGCGCAAATGAACGTTCTTTACTTCGACATAGGCGTCCGGGGACCCATCGGCCTGACACAGGAAATCCACGCGACTGCGCGTGGCATAGGGCACTTCGGCCCGAATGACCGGATACCCGGCCAATTCCGGGATCTGGCCGTCGCGCAGGGCCTCCCCAACCACCTTGTTCGGCACACCGGTGTCGATGCCCGCCATCGCGCCTTGTGGCAGTTCTTCCAGCCGCCAGCCATATTTCAACTTCTTGCGCGGATCGTCGTTCGGCTCCAGCCAGATACGCGCGCCCGGCACGGCCAGTCCCAGCATCGCGCCGGGGTTCGGGCAATGCGCGGTCACCTCCTGCCCCGTTTCTTCCAGCACGGCGTCGGCCAGAAAGCGTTTGTAGCGCCGGATCAGGCGCGCGGGCTTTAGGGGGGATTGAAAGCGCATGGGCCGGGGCCTACACCCAAGCCCAACCCACGACAAGGAGACCCCATGCAAGACGCATCGCCCACCGCCGCGATTCTCATCATTGGGGACGAAATCCTGTCAGGCCGCACGCGCGACGCCAACATGCACCATCTGGCAGGCGAGCTGACCGAGAAGGGCATCCAGTTGAAGGAGGTGCGCATCGTCAGCGACGACCACATCCGCATCGTTGA
This sequence comes from uncultured Dinoroseobacter sp., assembly GCA_964539755.1. Taxonomy (GTDB): domain Bacteria; phylum Pseudomonadota; class Alphaproteobacteria; order Rhodobacterales; family Rhodobacteraceae; genus Dinoroseobacter. The sequence goes on from CAZIKH010000001.1 coordinate 41,570, forward strand.
AGCGGTGCGCGCCCTGTCGGCCACCTACACCCATGTCTTCACCTCGGGCGGGATCGGGCCGACCCATGACGATATCACCGCCGATGCAGTCGCCGCCGCCTTCGACACCCCCATCGACATCCGCGACGACGCACGCGCGCTGCTGGCCGCGCATTACGAAAAGTCGGGGACCGAGTTGAACGCCGCGCGCCTGCGCATGGCGCGCATCCCGGACGGGGCGACCCTGATCGACAACCCCATCTCGGCTGCACCCGGCTTCACCTTGCGCAATGTGCATGTGATGGCAGGCGTCCCGTCGGTCTTCAAAGCGATGGTCGCGTCCTTGCTGCCGGGTCTGACCGGAGGGCAGCAGATGCTGTCGGAAAGCCTGCGGGTCGCACGGCCAGAAGGCGAAATCGCCGCGCCCTTGGGGAGGATCGCAGAAACCTACCCGGATCTCAGTTTTGGGTCTTACCCCTTTATCAAAGACGGGGTCTTCGGCGCGCATATCGTGGTTCGGGGCACGGACAAGGGCCTTCTGGACACAGCCGTCCAAGACCTGAAGGCCGCCTTCCCCGGCGCGGAATGACCTATGCCGAGGTCATAGACCACACATGGCCCCCTGCCCGCAGGCAGCGGATCAGCGGGATCGTCACACGCGACGGACAGGGCGGCGGCAAGCGTGTCTCCGCCGCGACAGCGCCCGACACTATTGATGCGGGGGACCTTGAAGCCGTCATTGCAGGTCATGGATTGGACCTGTTTCAGGTCCTTGAGGGGCAGGATCGCTTGGACCGCCTTCTGGCGGGGTTGGGGTTCACGGTTCTTGATCCGGTGATCATCTTCGCAGGGCCATGTCCGCAGGTTGCGGGCGACGGACCGGCAAAGGTCAGCGCCTTTTCGGTATGGCCGCGCCTCGCCATCCAAGAAGAGATTTGGCAGCAAGGCGGGATCGGGCCAGCACGCTGGGCCGTCATGGACCGCGTGACGGGTCCCAAGACCAGCCTTTTGGCACGCACGCAGAACCAGCCCAGCGGCGCGGCCTTCGTCGCGCTGCATGACCGGATTGCCATGATCCACGCCGTCGAGGTCCTGCCAAGACACCGCCGCCAAGGCTGCGCCGTCAACATGATGCGCGCTGCCGCGACATGGGGGCAGCAGCAGGGCGCAACCGAAATCGCCGCCCTGACTTTGCGCACAAACCTGCCTGCGCAGCGGCTCTTTGCTTCCCTGGGAATGCGGGCTGTGGGACAGTACCATTACCGATATCGCGCCCCTGCAACAGAAGACTAAGACCATGACACAAGACGCCGTCACCGCGCTGAACCTGCCGCCTGTCGATCCCCTGCCCGAGGACACCCAAGCCTATTTCGACCTTTGCGCAGAAAAACTGGGTTTGGTGCCGAATGTCCTGAAAGCTTATGCCTTCGACATCGACAAGCTGAACGCCTTCACGGCCATGTATAACGACTTGATGCTGGCCCCATCGGGGCTCAGCAAGCTGGAGCGGGAAATGATTGCCGTGGTGGTCAGCGCGATCAACCAGTGCTGGTATTGCCAAGTGGCGCACGGCGCAGCGGTGCGGGCCCTGTCCGGCAATCCGGCCTTGGGCGAGGCGTTGGTGATGAATTATCGCGTGGCCCCGGTCGATGCGCGGACGCGCGCCATGCTGGATTTCGCCGCCAAGATCACCACCGCCAGCGCAACCATCGAAGACCCGGACCGCGCGGACCTGCGCGACCACGGGTTTTCCGACCGGGACATCTGGGACATCGCGGCGGTCGCGGGCTTCTACAACATGTCGAACCGGATTGCGTCAGCGGTCGGCATGGTCCCGAACGACGCCTACCACGCGGCCAGCCGATAGTGGCGATGCGATGGACTTGGCTTGTCTTGGGGACCGCTGCCCTGCTGGCAGCGCCGGCAGCCGCATTCGAATTTCCGCGCCCCGCAACGCTTGTCTTTGAATCCAGCGATACCATGGGGCGCTATGCCCTGCCCGTCGGCCCGGTGACCGCCGAAGGTCTGAACCTGACCTTCAAGAACGGTCAGGTGCTGCGCCGGGCATGGCAGATCCCCGACACTGACTTGACGGCGGCGCAGGTCTTTGCCGCCTTGCGCGACCAGTTTGCCGCGCTGGACCTGAACACGATTTTCGATTGCCAAGACCAAGGCTGCGGCGGGTTTGACTTTCGCTTCGGGATCGAAGTGATCTCGACCCCCGACATGTTTGTTGACCTTGGCGATTACCATTTTGCCAGCTTCACAGCCACGGATGGGGCAGATGCGGCCAGCCTGTTGGTCAGCAAAGGCGCGCAAACCGTCTATGTCCAGATCATCGAGGTGCGCGCCGCCGACGCGGATCCCTTGGTGCAGCCACGATTGCCCGATGCGGGTCCGGGCCCATCGGGTCTGCTGGCTTCGGACCTAGGCGTGGCGCAAAAGCTCGCGCAATCCGGCGCGGCGGTTCTGGATGATCTTGAATTCGCGTCGGGGGCCGTGGCCCTGACCGACGCGCGCTTTGCGTCGCTGGAACAGTTGGCTGCGTTTCTGACCCAGACCGAAGGGGCGCGCGTCGTGCTGGTGGGGCATACCGATGCCACCGGATCGCTGGAACAGAACCTAAGCCTGTCGCTGCAACGGGCCGAAGCTGTGGTGGACCGCTTGGTGCGCAACCTTGGCGTTTCGCCCGATCAAGTGCGCGCTGAAGGTATCGGTTTTCTGGCCCCCCGTGCGACCAATGTCACCGAAGCCGGTCGCCGGGCGAACCGCCGTGTCGAAGCCGTGCTGATCGCACCCCTCAATTGACGCTGCTGACATCGTTGGTCGAGGTCAGGCGCACATTGTCGATGGCCCAGCTTTCATCTTCGACCGACTGGTTCAGGTTCGACCCGAACCCAAGCTTCAGGCTGTGGCCCGGATTGGCGACTTCGATCCGAACGCGCACGGTTTCGTCATGGCTGGCAACATCGCCCCGCCGCCAATAGCCATATTCCCCGGTAGGCCCGTCTTCGTAGGTGATCCGGATATTCGGGTCGTTGATGGACACCTGTTGTTGCCGTTCCTTATGCCCGGTGTGGGTCGAGAAACTGTGTTGGCTGGCCAATTGATCGTTCAGGAAAATGGACATGTTTTCCAAGTCCCACGTATCGAAGGCGTGCAGGTCGAATTCCACAACCGCAAAGGCCGCATCCGGATCCAAGGTCCAGGTCTTGTGAACCATTTGACCGCCGCCTGTGCCGCCAAATGGGCCGAGGATACCGCCATAGAAGGGCTCGGACTCGTCGGTTTGGCCAACACTCCAGCCCGGGGCTTCGCCGTTCTCGAAGTCGTCGAAGAACGAAACGTTCTGAAAGGCGCGATTGAAGGACGTGGTCAGCGTCTGCTGGGACATCTGATTGACGATATCATTTGACAGATCATCGGTGCCCAACATGACAACCGCAGAACTGGCAAGGCCCAACCCGGCAATCCCCGCGGTCAGGACCGTCCAGTCAATGGAAACGCCCCCGTCTTCCGAGACGCAGAAATCCATGAATTTCGTACGGATCGACATGTTGCACGCTCTGCCAGACGCCCCCGAGGGGCAGAATGCGTGTCAAATCTGTCTCAAATGTGTTGAATTCGAGAGGATTCCTTGCGGTCACCCAATGTGGCCGCGCACCGCTTCGCCGGTCTGGCCCCGATCCAGCAGGATATGGTCGAGAAGAACACACGCCATCATCGCTTCGCCCACAGGCACCGCGCGGATACCAACACAGGGGTCATGGCGCCCTTTCGTAACGATCTCGGCCGGCTCGCCCGCCTTGGTAATCGTCTTGCGTGGGGTCAGGATCGAACTGGTGGGTTTGACCGCGAACCGCACGATAACGTCCTGCCCCGTCGATATCCCGCCCAGAATGCCGCCAGCATGGTTCGAGTTATAGATTGGCCCACTCGGCCCCATGCTGATTTCATCGGCGTTTTCGGTGCCCGTCAGCGCCGCTGCGGCCATGCCATCGCCGATCTCGACACCTTTGACAGCATTGATGCTCATCATCGCCGCAGCCAGATCGGTGTCCAACTTGCCATAGATCGGGGCCCCCAAGCCGACGGGAACATTGCGTGCGGTCACTTCAATCACCGCACCGACGGAATCGCCGGACTTGCGCAAGTCATCTAGGTACACCGCCCAATCCTTGGCGGCTGTTGCGTCGGGGGTCCAAAACGGATTGCGGGCGATTTCGTCCCAATCGAAACGGGCCCTGTCGATACCGTGCGGCCCCATCTGCACCATGTAGCCCGTAATTGACAGGTTCGGGGCCAGTTCGGCCAAGGCAGCCCGCGCGATGCCGCCCGCAGCGACCCGGGCAGCCGTTTCGCGGGCCGAGGATCGTCCACCCCCGCGCGGGTCCCGTATCCCGTATTTCTGCCAATAGGTGATGTCTGCATGACCGGGGCGAAACTTCTGCGCGATATCGCCATAATCCTTCGAACGCTGATCGGTGTTCCGGATCATCAACTGGATCGGCGTGCCGGTGCTAAGGCCTTCATAGACGCCTGACAGCACCTCAACCGCATCGGGTTCCCGGCGCTGTGTCGTGTATTTGTTCTGACCCGGTTTGCGCTTGTCCAGCCAGTGCTGCAGCGCTTCGGCCGTGACAGGGATACCGGGCGGGCAACCATCCACGGTCGCACCCAAGGCCGGGCCATGGCTTTCGCCCCATGTTGTGACCCGAAACAAATGTCCGAAGCTGTTCAAACTCATGACCTGCCCTTTCCGATGCGGCCCAGTTAACCCGCCCGCGCCCGACTGCCAAGACGGCACCGCGACCTGTTGACTTCGTTTAACGCTAAACCATTTTCGATTCCGGTTGCACAGCCCGCTGCGGCGTGGCTATGGTGCGCCTACCTCGGGGTGCCCGGCTGGGCTGAGATGCATATGCGAACCCGTTGAACCTGAACCGGTTAAGACCGGCGGAGGGAAGGTTTCGGGATCCTCTCGGCTTCACTTCGCCCGTCGCCATGGAGGATAGGATGAAAACATCCCTCATCGCAGCGGGACTTCTGACACTGGCCAGCACGGCACAGGCAGAGACACCCGTTCTGACAGTCTACACCTATGACAGCTTCGTATCCGACTGGGGCCCTGGCCCGGCCGTCGAAGCGGCTTTCGAAGAAACCTGCGCCTGTGACCTGCAATTCGTGGGCGCCGGCGATGGCGCGGCATTGCTGGCCAGATTGCAGCTGGAAGGCACGCGGTCCGACGCGGATGTCGTTCTGGGCCTCGACACGAACCTGATCGCGCGCGCCCGGTCTGCAAACCTGATCGCGCCCCACGGGCTGGACATGCCCGACCTTGATCTACCGATCGCGTGGCAAGATGACAGTTTCGTGCCTTTCGACTGGGGCTATTTCGCGTTCGTGCACAACACTGATCTGGAAAACCCTCCACGCAGTTTCGAGGACCTGATCGCGCTGCCCGATGATGTGAAAATCGTTATTCAGGACCCGCGGTCATCGACGCCGGGATTGGGCCTGCTGATGTGGGTCAAAGCCGCTTATGGCGACCGCGCGTCCGAGATATGGGAAGGTTTGGCCCCGCATGTTCTGACCGTCACGCCCGGCTGGTCCGAAGCCTATGGCTTGTTTCTGGAAGGCGAAGCGGATCTGGTCCTAAGCTACACGACCTCACCCGCGTATCACCTGATCGCTGAAGAGGACGCGACCAAAACCGCCGCCGCATTCGAGGAAGGTCATTATCTGCAGGTCGAGGTCGCCGCGCGTCTGGCGGCGTCGGATCAGCCGGACCTCGCGCAGGACTTCCTTGCCTTCATGCTGACGGACGCGTTTCAGTCCGTCATCCCGACCACGAATTGGATGTATCCCGCAGTCACGCCCGAGACGGGGCTGCCCGGCGGGTTTGAAACCCTGATCCAGCCCGAAACGGCCCTGCTGCTGTCCCCCGACCAGTCAGCAGCCATGCGGGACGCGGCCTTGGTCGAATGGCAAACCGCCCTCAGCCGCTAAGTCTGGAGGGGGCAGGCAGGGTCGTCGCGGCGACCCTGCTGATCCTGTTGTTGGGCGCCTTGGTCGCGGTCGCCACGCAAGGCCATGATCGGTGGCAATTCCGCCCGGCGGATTGGGCGGCGTTGCGCTTTACCGTGCTGCAGGCCCTGCTGTCCGCGCTTCTGTCTGTCGGCTTGGCAATCCCCTTGGCGCGCGCCTTGATGCGTCGTCGCTTTCCGTTGCGCGGGTTGGCCATTGTCTTGTTGGGCGCACCCTTTCTGTTGCCGGTCCTTGTCGCCGTTCTGGGCTTGCTGGCTGTCTTCGGGCGCACCGGTCTTGTGTCGCAAGGTCTGACCAGCGTGGGCTTGGCGCCGTTGGACATTTACGGGATGCAAGGCGTGGTCTTGGCCCATGTCTTCTTCAACCTGCCCTTGGCGACGCGGCTGATCTTGCAAGGTTGGCTGGCCATTCCGGCAGAACAACTGCGATTGGCGCATGCGCTGGGGTTTCAGCCGTCCGACATTCAACGGCATATCGAATGGCCCATGCTGCGCGGGATCTTGCCCGGCCTGTTCTTGGTCGTCTTCCTGATCTGCACTACCTCCTTCGCGGTTGCCTTGACCATGGGCGGGGGGCCGCGCTCCACCACGTTGGAACTGGCCATTTATCAAGCCTTTCGTTTCGACTTCGATCTTGGGCGCGCAGCCATCTTGGGGGCGGTGCAGGTCGGGTTGTGTGGGTTGGCTGTGCTGGCCCTTCGGGGTGTCCCGCCCATTGCAACCGGGTTGGAAGGCTTGGGTCGTCGCCCGCCACGCCTGCCACTTACAGGGCCGGCCATACGGACCCAGGACATCCTGCTTTTGGTGGCAGGGCTTGGGTTCCTTCTGTTGCCTATGGGCATGGTTCTATTGCGCGGCCTTCCGCATTTGGCGGACCTGCCCGCACAGATCTGGACATCCGCCCTGCGGTCTTTGGGGGTGGCAGGCCTTAGCGTGTGTCTGATGCTGGCCTTTGCCCTGCCCATGGCAACCGCCCTTGCGCGCCGCGACGCAGGTTGGGTCGCTTTGGCCGGGGCCTTGCCCATTGCCGTTTCGCCGTTGTTGCTGGGGATTGGCGCCTTCATCGCCCTGCGCCCTTGGATGGACCCCGCGTCGGTGGTTCTGCCCCTGACAGCCTTGGTCAATGCCGTTCTCAGTCTGCCCTTTGTGCTGCGCACGCTGGCACCCTCGCTGCGCCAGATCGAAGGGCAACATGGGCGTGTGGCGTTGCACCTTGGTCTGTCTCGCTGGGCGTGGCTGCGCTGGATCGTTCTGCCCCGTTTGGCACGACCGCTGGGTTTCGGAATGGGGCTGACGGCGGCCCTGTCGATGGGGGATCTGGGCGTCATAACGCTGTTTGCGGACCCGGATCGGGGAACCTTGCCATTGGCGATCTACCAATTGATGGGCAGTTATCAGATGGATGCAGCCGCAGCCGCATCAGCGGTCTTGCTGGGACTGACGCTGGCAGTCTTCTGGGCATTCGACCAAGGGGGGCGACGCTATGCTGCGGCTTGAACATCTGGTGACAGGCGACGGGGACTTTCGGCTATCGGCGCATTGGGACGTGGCGGCAGGCGAAACGCTGGCCCTCTTGGGGGCGTCGGGGGCGGGCAAATCCACACTTCTCTCAGCGATTGCCGGGTTTGCGCCCGTCCATCAGGGACGGCTTCTGTGGCAGGACCGCCCGTTCCAAGATCGCACCCCCTCAGACCGACCCGTGTCGATGGTCTTTCAGGATCACAACTTGTTCGGGCATCTGGATGTCACTCAGAATATCGCGCTGGGACGGAACCCTTCATTGCGCCTGACGCCCGATGACAAGACCCGGATTTCCGCGGTCTTGGCCGAGGTTGGGTTGGACGGTCTAGGGACACGGCGTCCATCGGAATTGTCCGGGGGGCAGCAAAGCCGGGTCGCCCTTGCACGGGCCTTGGTGCGCCAGAAGGGGCTTTGGCTGCTAGACGAACCCTTTGCGGCGCTGGGTCCGGGACTGCGGCGAGATATGCTGGATCTGGTCAAACGCGTGGCGCAGGGGGCAGGTGCAACCGTAATCTTGGTAACCCACGACCCCCAAGACGCGCTGCGCTTTGCCCGGCAAACCTCGTTCATCGCGGACGGGGTGGCGCAAGCTCCGGTTCCGACAGGGCAACTGTTCGAGGCCCCGCCGGACCCCCTGAAAACCTACTTGGGAACCCAATAGAAAAAGCGCGCCCCCTTAGGGGACGCGCCTGTTCGTGAAACAAGATCGACAGGCTTATTCGCCCGCTTGACCCTTCGCCCGTGCCTTGACCGGCGCCCAGATGCGCTTGTTGGTCAGGTACAGCAGCACGGTCAGCACGGTCAGGAAGAAGACCGCCGTAAACCCGGCTTGCTTGCGGTGGTTCAGCTTGGGTTCCGCCGTCCACATCAGGAACGCGGCGACGTCTTGCGCCACCGATTCCAGATCGGTCGGCGAGCCGTCCGCATAGACCACGTCATCCCCCCACAGCGGCGGCGCCATCGAGATATAGCCGCCCGGGAAGGCCTTGTTTTCGTACAGGATGGTGCCTGCTTCTTCCTTTTCATGGCCGGTATAGCCCGCCAGCAGCGACGCGATGTATTCCGCGCCACCCATGCCGTTGACCAACTGGCTGATACCCGTGCCGTAGGGCCCGTGGAAGCCAGCCCGCGCCTTTGCCATCAAGGACAGGTCGGGGGCATTTTCCAGACCGGATTCCGGGAAGTGATCGTTGGGCGTTGCCGCCCGCCAATCGTCCAGTTCGGGATCGTAGATCTCGTAGAACGCAGCGTAGGCGCGGACCTGATCTTCCGGCAGCTCCGGCCCACCAACATCGCCCAGCGTCCGGAAGGGGACGTAGCGCAAGCCGTGGCAGGCGGCGCAGATCTCGGTATAGACCTGCAAGCCGCGCTGTAGCTGTGCGGTGTCATAGGTTCCGAACGGGCCCTCAAAGGGGAAGGCGTAGTCGGTAACCTCACCTGCCGCGCCGGCCGCGTGGACCGCGCCGCCGGACAAGGACAGCGCCAAGGCGGCAGTGAGTGCGAGTTTCTTCAACATTGGTTTCTCGTCCTCTCGGTTCACTCGGCGGGATTGGCCGCAGGGGCCGATCCAGTCGCGGCGGATTTGCCGTAATGCGCGTTGAAATCGTCCTCGATCGTTGCCGGTTGCGGCAGCGGCTTCTCGATCACGCCCAGCAAAGGCAGGATGATCAGGAAGTAGCCGAACCAGTAGGCCGAACCGATCAGCGCAATGTAGGGATAGATGCCTTCGGCGGGCATTGCACCGACCCAGGTCAGGACGACGAAGTCGACGACCAGCAGCCAGAACCACCACTTGAACATCGGACGATACTTGCCCGACCGCACCGAGGAGGTGTCCAGCCAAGGTGCCAGCGCCATCACGATGATCGCACCGAACATGGCGATAACCCCGAAGAACTTGGCGTCGACAATGCCGCCGGTCAGGAAGCTGACCAGTTGCACCACCCAAACGGTGTCATCGAAGGCCCGCAGGATCGCGTAGAAGGGCAGGAAGTACCATTCGGGCACGATATGCGCAGGCGTCGCCAGCGGGTTGGCTTCGATGTAGTTGTCCGGGTGG
>CAZIKH010000002.1:0-44202 GCA_964539755.1 uncultured Dinoroseobacter sp.
AAGGGGGCGACGCCGCTGGACTATGCCTATGCGATCCATACGCGGATCGGCGACAGTTGCGTCGGTGCCAAGGTGGATGGCTTGCGCGTCCCGCTGTGGACCCGGCTGCGCAATGGACAATCGGTCGAAATCATCACCGCCGACGGTCAGCGCCCGCAGGCCACCTGGATCGACATCGTTACGACCGGGCGGGCCAAATCCGCGATCCGCCGCAGCTTGCGCGACGAAGACCGGGCGCGTTTCGTCAAACTGGGCCGTGAACTGGCGCGGCAAGGATTTGAACATGTCGGCAAGCGGGTCACCGAGAAGGCCCTGATGACGGCGGCCCGGCAGATGGACCTTGGCGGGTCGGAGGAATTGCTGGCCCGGATCGGCAACGCCGAGGTGACGACCCGACAGGTTCTGTCGGTCCTTTATCCGGACCTGACCGGCGCGGAAGGCGACGAAGTCACCGCGGACCGGGCCCTACTGGGCTTGGCACCGGGCCAGTATGTGGAACGGGGCGAATGCTGCGAACCTGTCCCGGGCGAACGAATCGTCGGGATTACCCATCGCGGGAAAGGCGTCGTTGTCCATGCCATCGATTGTGACAGCCTGACCGAGTTTGAAAGCAATATGGACCGATGGGTCGATCTGCATTGGCAGCCGGGCACGCATGCTGCGGTCCATGGCGTGTCGCTGAACATCACCATCGGCAACGATCCCGGCGTGCTGGGGCGAATATGCACATTGATCGGTGAACAACGGGCCAATATCAGTGACTTGGATTTCGTGGACAGAAAACCCGACTTCTATCGCCTGTTGGTCACAGTCGAAGTGCGCGATGTCGAACATTTGCATCGTGTCATGACTGCGGTCGAAGCAGATAGCGATGTTGCGGAACTGTCCCGGCGCAAAGGACAGGTCCGGGAAAGCTGACGCGGGTACAAGGCGGCAGCGTCAAGGCGAAGAGGAAAACAGCTTGGTGTTCAAGCGCCGAAACCGACGGTCTGTCTGGCGACTGATCGTGGAAAGCTTCTGGCCGAAGGGCGGCTGGGGGCGGGCGTTTTCCTATGTCAAACACCGACTGCGCCGCTTGCCGGACCCACCGCATCGCATCGCGCGGGGGATCATGGCGGGCATGATGGCCAGCTTTACGCCGTTCTTTGGGTTCCATTTCGTGACCGCCGCCCTGATCGCCTTGGTCTTGCGGGGCAACATCTTGGCGGCAATGCTGACGACTTTCGTAGGCAATCCCATTACCTTTCCTCTGATCGGTGCCTTAAGCCTGCAGATCGGAACCTGGATTCTGGGCGCACCGCCTGTTGACGGCAAGCCGCATGGATTGGTCGACAGTTTTGCGGGCGCGATGGGGGATCTGTGGCACAACATCCTTGCCATCTTCACACCTGCTACGGCGGAATGGGGCAATCTTGCGGAATTCGGGCGTGAGGTGTTCTTGCCCTATCTGGTCGGGGGCATCGTGCCCGGGATCGTGTTCGGGCTGATCCTGTATTACATCAGCGTTCCCATCCTTGTGGCGTACCAGAACCGTCGCAAAGGCCGCTTGAAGGAAAAACTGAACCGGTTGCGCCGAAAAACGGCCTCGCCCGCTGACCCCGGCCCCGATCCGCACTAGGTCCCCCCGCACGCCTTTCGCCTTCGTCAAAGGAAGCCCCGATGTCGCCTTCTCTGTCCGCACGCCCCTTGCGATTGGGGGTCAATATCGACCATGTCGCCACTGTCCGAAACGCCCGTGGGGGTGATGTGCCAGACCCGGTGCGGGCTGCCAAATTGGCGGAACAGGCGGGGGCCGATGGGATTACCGCGCATCTGCGTGAGGATCGGCGCCATATCTCGGACGCCGATATCGAAGCCTTGATGGATGCGCTGACCCTGCCACTGAATTTTGAAATGGCCGCAACGGCGGAGATGCAGGCCATCGCCTTGCGCCATAAACCCCATGCGGTCTGCATCGTGCCCGAACGCCGCGAAGAACGCACGACCGAGGGCGGTCTGGAGGTGGCGCGCGAAGAAAACCGGCTGGCCCATTTCATCGCGCCGCTGGCCGAGGCAGGCTGTCGGGTGTCGATCTTTATCGCCGCCGAACAGCGCCAGATCGAAGCCGCACATCGGATCGGGGCGGCGGTGATCGAATTGCATACCGGGGCTTATTGCGATGCCATCGCTGAAGGCCGTGCAGAAGACGCGGCAGCCGAACTGGCCCGCCTGACCGATATGGCGCGCTTTGCCGATGACCTTGGGCTTGAGGTCCATGCCGGGCACGGTCTGACCTATGACAGCGTCGCCCCAATCGCCGCCCTGCCGCAGGTTGTCGAACTGAATATCGGCCATTTCCTGATCGGTGAGGCCATTTTCCGGGGGCTCGAGCCCGCGATCCACGAAATGCGCCGCATCATGGACGCCGCCCGGGCATGATCCTGCACATCGTTGGCCTGTCGCTGCGTCCGGAAACCGATCTGGTTCAAGTGCAAAAGGTGATGGCGGGTCTGGCCGCGTTGCAGCCGCAACTGTCTGGATGGGTCGGCTTTGCCCATGGGCCCAATCTCGACCTTGAAGGTCTGTCGCCCGAACTGGATTACGGCTTTGTCTGCACTTTCGACCATCGCGCCGATCTGGAACGCTATGCGATGGATGCCCGTCACAAGGCCTTGGGGGCCGAATTGGTCGCTTTGTGCCAAGGTGGGAAGGCCGGTATCAAGGTCGTCGATATTGCTGTTGCAGGAGATGCGGAATGAAATCGTGCTTCGTTGCGGCTTTGATGCTGTGCCTTGGGGCCTTGCCAGCGTCGGCCCAAACCGTGCGCCCTTGTGACGGCTGGCAGGCCAATGCCCAGAACCTTGTCGAACCTTGGGACGAAACCACCCGCACCTTTGCCAACGGGGCGGTCCGGGTGGCCTTGCTGGACACCGTCGAACCTGCCGCCGGTTCGTTTCACCTGATGGTCCTGTCGCCGCCCGAAGATGAATTGGGCGGGCGCCAATGCCGCCTGATCAGTGCGGACGGCGAAATGGGGTTCGCGGGCGTGTTCTTCGGGGACATGACCGCCGGATATGATCCCGCGACCGGATTGGGGTTGGACCTGCCCGTGGTCCTTTATCTGACCGAGACTGCGGATTTCCAAACCGTTGGGATGGGTCTGACGATCAACCAATCGACCGGGGATATCCGGGCCGAGATCTACCCGGTCGATTGAGTTTGCAGCGGACCAAGGATACGGGACCACTATGATCCTTGGTATCGGAACCGATCTTGCCAATATTGAACGGATTGAGCGGACGCTTGATCGGTTCGGCGACCGTTTTCGCAACCGCGTCTTCACGGATTTGGAACAGCGCAAGGCCGAACGCCGCAAGGACACGGTCGGCACCTATGCGAAACGCTGGGCGGCGAAGGAGGCGTGTTCCAAAGCGCTGGGCACGGGCTTGCGGATGGGCATCGCGTGGCGCGATATGTCCGTGGTCAATCTTGAAACAGGTCAGCCGACGATGGTTCTGACCGGCTGGGCGGCGGACCGTCTGGCGCAAATGACCCCCGCAGGGCATCGCGCTGTCATCCATGTCAGCCTGACCGATGACCATCCTTGGGCCCAAGCGATGGTCGTGATCGAGGCCGTTCCCCTACCAACGGACAGTTGACTTCGCCCCCGGCCTGTCGAAAGAAGCCCGGACAACTTTCGCCCCACCCGCGCAACAAAGGACACCCGATGGCAAGCAAGCAAGAGGACGGCGGCTTCATCGAAACCGTCAAGACAATCGTCTATGCATTGCTGATCGCGGGCGTGTTCCGGACATTGTTCTTTCAGCCGTTCTGGATTCCGTCCGGGTCGATGAAAGACACGCTTCTGGTGGGCGACTTCCTGTTTGTGAACAAGATGGCCTATGGCTATTCCCAGCATTCCTGCCCGTTTTCGGCCTGCCCGATCTCAGGGCGGTTGTTGGGCAAGGAACCCGAACGGGGCGATATCGTCGTTTTCCGCCATCCGGTGAATGGGTCCGATTTCATCAAGCGCGTGGTCGGCTTGCCCGGCGACACGATCCAATTCCGCAATGGGCGCATGATCCTGAATGGAACGCCGGTCGAAGTCACGCCAAATGGGGAATTTGTCGAGGTCTTCGAACGCCAAGGTCCCCTGGGCACATTCCCGCGCTGCAGCAATGCCCCGGTTGGCGAAGGGGGCAATTGCATCAAGGAACGCTTTACCGAGACATTCCCCAACGGACGCAGCCATTCCATCCTGAACATCGACACCAGCTTTGCTGATACCACGCGCGAATTCACGGTCGAGCCGGGCCATTTCTTCTTTGTTGGCGACAACCGCGACAACAGCCAGGATTCCCGGTTTGCCCAAGCCTCGGGCGGCGTTGGGCAGGTTCCCTTCGAGAACCTGATCGGACGCGCGGACCGGGTTATGTTTTCGTCCGCTGGACGTCGGATGGTCTATTTCTGGACGTGGCGCAGTGATCGCTTCTTCAAGGCGCTTGAATGAAGCTAGGACGCGAGCTTGATGGGTTTTGCCGACGGTTGGGGCATCGTTTCGCCAATCCCGACCTGCTGATTCAGGCCTTGACCCATCCGTCCATGAGCTCGGCCGCTCGCGGGCATAACCAGCGGCTGGAATTTCTGGGCGACCGCGTGCTGAACCTGACGATTGCCGAAGCGCTGTATCGCGAAGATACCTCGGCATCGGAAGGAACCCTTGCGCCGCGCTACAACGCGCTGGTCCGCAAAGAAACCTGTGCCGAGATCGCCCGTGAAATCGACCTTGGTGAGGTCCTGAAGCTGGGTCGGTCGGAAATGCAATCGGGCGGGCGACGCAAGGACGCGCTGCTGGGCGATGCCCTGGAAGCAGTCATCGCGGCGATTTACTTGGATGCGGGCCCGGACGTCGCCCGCGAGGTGGTCTTGCGCCTATGGGGCGACCGGATCGGCAAGGCCGAGACCCATGTGAACAATGCCAAGTCCGACCTGCAGGAATGGGCACAAGCCCGCGGCCTGCCCACGCCGCGTTATGTCGAGATGTCGCGCGAAGGCCCGCCCCATGCGCCGCAGTTTCGCATTGCCGCCATCCTTGAAGACGGGCGCCGGGCCGAAGCCGAGGGTGGCAACAAACGACAGGCCGAACAGCAAGCCGCTGCAACGCTACTGCAACAAGTGATGACCGATGACTGATCCAACCACGCGCGCTGGCTTTGTGGCCCTGATCGGCGAACCGAATGCCGGCAAATCGACCCTGACCAATGCAATGGTCGGGGCCAAGGTATCCATCGTGACGCACAAGGTGCAAACCACGCGCGCGCGTATCAGGGGGGTCGCATTGGAAGGCGATACGCAGATCGTCTTTGTCGACACCCCGGGCCTGTTCAAGCCCCGCCGCCGTCTGGACCGGGCCATGGTTGCGGCGGCTTGGGGCGGCGCCGGCGATGCCGATATCGTCGTTCTGATGGTCGAGGCGCATCGCGGCATCACGGATGGTGTGCGCGCAATCCTCGACGCCTTGCCCGACCATGTAACGCCCAGACAGACGGTCGCCTTGGCGATCAACAAGATTGATCGCGTGAAGGCCGAGGTGTTGCTGAAGCTGACGCAGGATCTGAACAACGCCTTTAGCTTTGCGGAAACCTTCATGATCTCGGCCGAAAAGGGGCATGGGGTCCAAGCCTTGCGCACATGGCTGGCGGGGGCTTTGCCGGAAGGTCCGTGGCTGTATCCCGAAGATCAGATCGCAGACTTGCCGCTGCGCATGATCGCGGCCGAAATGACGCGCGAAAAGCTGACCCTGCGACTGCATCAGGAATTGCCCTACCAGCTGACCGTCGAGACGGAAAACTGGGAAGAACGCAAGGATGGGTCCGCCCGGGTGGATCAGGTGATCTACGTCATGCGGGATGGGCACAAAGGGATCGTTCTGGGCAACAAGGGCGAGACGATCAAAGCGATCAGTCAGGCCGCGCGTGCCGATATGGCCGAACTGCTTGGACGACCCGTACACTTGTTCTTGCAGGTCAAAGTGCGCCCGGGGTGGCTGGAAGAAGCGGAACGGTATTCCGAGATCGGGCTGGATTTCAAAGACGGCAACGTCTGACATGGCCCGCTTGGCCACTGGACTGTGGGTTTCGGCCTATCTGGCCCGCCTTCAGGCCGAAGCCATCCCCGCCTATGTGCTGGCAAAAGGGGATGCCACCGCCGGGGCGGTCCTTGTGAAACTGGCCAGCTTGGATGGTCAGGCGGCGGTCTGGCAGCGCAGCTATGACCTGATGTCCGGGGACCGCGTTTGGGTAATCCTGGCCGAAGGTCCGGAACAGACGGTGGATGCCGCGATTGCGCGTCAACGGGCCATGGACCCCGATCTTTGGGTCATCGAGGTCGAAAGCCGGGATGGCAAGACCTTGCTGGATCAACCCGGCCTGGACTGACGCGCCAACAGCTTGGCAACCCCCCAAAGGACATAGCCCGCAATCGCGAAGGCAATCAGGAAGGACGCAAGGCTTTCGGCCAGGCCTTGCCAGCCAAGCTCGGCCAAGTTCAGGAACGGGTAGGGGTATTGCCCATCCAGATAAAGACCCCTTGCAATGGCATAGACGCTGTACCCGGCGGGCCACAAAAGCCAACGCAACGGTGCCAACACCCCCAGCCCGGCCTTCGGCGCAAAACTGGCCCACCACAAGAAGGTCAGCAACGGGACAACGGTGTGGAACGCATGATCCACCGCCAGTTCCAGCCCGCTGAGGTCCGTCAGATGCGCCAGCAAGAGGTGATAGACCACCCCGACAATGCAGATCGACAAAGTCATGCCCGCCAGACGGGATGCGCTTTGCGCGCCGTCCAATAGGTGAAACAGCAAGATCAAAGCGACCATGGCATTGGTCAGAACGGTGAAGAACCGCATCATTTCCCACATCGCCAAACCGGCATCCCCGCCATGATCCGGCATCGATAGCTGCACCCGCAGGACCAGCGCGGTGCCTGCGATCACGGCGATGGCAAAGGCCATCACACGCCCAAAGACCGAATTTTCCATGTTCCCCTCCCGCAGCAAGGCTAGGCCGCGCGATGGGTCTTGGACAAGTCTTGATCTGCGCTGCAAGGTGGCGGCATGGAATGGCGGGAAACAGGCGTCTTGCTGACCACGCGCAAGCATGGGGAAAGCGCCGCGATCATCGAAGTGCTGACCGAAGGCCATGGCCGCCACCTAGGCGTTGTGCGGGGTGGGGCGTCCAAGCGGATTGCGCCCATCCTTCAGCCGGGGGCACAGCTTGATCTGACATGGCGCGCACGACTGGAAGACCATCTGGGGGCCTTTACGGTGGAACCCGTTGTCTCGCGCGCGGCGGCCGTTTTGTCGGACCCCTTGGCGCTGGCGGGTCTGAATGCGGTCACGGCCTTGGCCGGGTTCGCCTTGCCGGAACGTGACCCGGTGCCGGACACGTATCATCGCACCCTCGATCTGCTGGACGCGATTGTCGCCGGGGAAGGGTGGTTGCCGCGCTATGTGACCTGGGAATTGCACTTGCTGGAAACCTTGGGTTTCGGTCTGGACCTGTCCCGCTGCGCCGTCAGCGGGGGCGTGGACGGGTTGGCCTATGTCTCGCCGCGCACGGGTCGGGCGATCAGCGCTGCAGAAGCCGGGGAATGGGCGCCGCGCCTTCTGCCTTTGCCTGCGCCGTTGATCCTTGGCACGCCAATGGGGCTGGACGATGTCCAACAAGCCCTCGCGTTGTCGGGTCATTTCCTGGCGCACCATCTGGCCCCAAGCTTGGGGGATCGTGGGCTGCCAGCGGCCAGACAGCGGTTGCTGGATCGGTTGGCCCGTGGGTAGGCCGCGCAACCGTCAGTCGCCAAGCCCGAGCACATCCATCATGTCATATTGCCCGGGCTTCTTGTCCTGACCCCACAGCGCCGCTTGCAAGGCCCCGCGGGCAAAGATCGCGCGATCGGTCGCAAGGTGACGCAGCACAATGCGTTCCCCTGCCCCGGCAAAGATCACGTCATGTTCGCCGACCACATCGCCCCCACGGATGGCAGAAAACCCAATCGCACCGGGTTTGCGCGCGCCTGTGATCCCGTCGCGCCCGCTTTCGCGCATGTCCGACAGCACCACGCCACGGCCTGCGGCGGCGGCTTCGCCCAGCATCAAGGCGGTGCCGGACGGGGCATCGACCTTGTGGCGGTGATGGGCTTCGACGATCTCGATATCGAAGTCCTCGCCCAACGCCGCCGCGACCCGGCGCGTCAGCCCGGTCAGAAGGTTGACGCCAAGGCTCATATTGCCGGCGCGGACGATCACGGCATGGCGCCCGGCGTGAACGAAGTACTCGAGCTGTTCTTCGGTGAAGCCGGTGGTCCCGATGACATGCACGGCGCGGGCCTGCGCGGTCAGTTCAGCATGTGCCAAGGTCGCTTCGGGGCTGGTAAAGTCGATCACCGCTTGGGCGGTTGCAAAGGCTTCGATCGGATCGTCGGTCACTGTGACGCCCATCGCGGCCCCGCCCATCGCGGTCCCAAGGTCTTGCCCGACCCAAGGATGGCCTGCCCGTTCGGTCACGCCCACCAAACGGGCCTTGTCGCTGGCCCGCACGGTTTCGATCAGCATTTGCCCCATGCGTCCCGAGGCCCCGGTCACAACGATTCCTGGAAGGTTGGTCATCTTGTCTTGTCCTCGTGTCCCCGTTCCCCGCCCCTTAGCGCGCCAGCCCGCAATTGGCAAAGCCCCGTTGCGCGCCGTGGCCAGACCGCTTAGATCGGGCATCTTGAAGCAAGGAGTTTCGTTATGGCGCAATCCGGCCAGCATTCGGGCAAGGCCCCGTCCCAACGCCAATTGCGCGTGGGCGAGCTGATCCGGCGGACCTTGTCCGACTTGCTGATGCGGGGGGACATCCATGATCCGCAGCTCAATGCGATGTCGATCACCGTCGGCGAAGTGCGCATGTCGCCAGATCTGAAGGTGGCGACAGCCTATGTCCTGCCCTTGGGTGGCAAGAACGCCGAAGCGGCCTTGCAGGCTTTGCGCGACAATCGGCACGAGGTGCGCCGCGCCGTGTCCAAAGGCCTGACCCTGAAATTCGCGCCCGAGCTGCGCTTTGCCATCGATGAAACCTTCGACCGAATGGACGAAACCAATCGGCTTCTGCGCAGCGATGCTGTGCGTCGCGATCTGGAGGATTGACGCGCCATGGCCCGTCGCAAGAAAGGCCGCCCGGTCAATGGTTGGCTGATCGTCGACAAGCCTGCCGGGCTGACATCGACGGCCGTTGTGAACAAGGTGCGCTGGGCGCTGGGGGCGCAAAAGGCCGGACACGCCGGGACCTTGGACCCGGCGGCGACGGGTCTGTTGGCCATCGCGCTGGGCGAAGCAACGAAGACGGTGCCCTATGTGACCGACGCCACCAAAGCCTATCGGTTCACCGTGCGGTGGGGTGCGGCGACCAACACCGATGATGCGGAAGGCGAAATTATCCAGACCAGCGATGCCCGCCCGACCGAAGCGGACATCCGCGCGGCCTTGGCGGATTTCGTCGGGGATATCCAGCAAGTGCCGCCGCAGTATTCGGCGGTCAAGATCGACGGGGAACGGGCCTATAAACGCGCGCGCGACGGCGAAGACGTGACCTTGGCTGCCCGTCCTTTGTTCGTGGAAAGCTTGGAATTGGTGGACCGACCGGACGCGGATACAGCCGTGTTCGAAATGGTTTGCGGCAAGGGCGGCTATGTCCGATCCATCGCGCGCGACCTTGGCCAGACCTTGGGATGCTTTGGTCATGTGCTGACCCTGCGCCGCATCTGGTCCGGTCCCTTCGACCTGGAAGATGCGGTGGACCTTGCGCGGGTCGAAGCCTTGGCGCAGTCGCCCGAACTTGACGCCTTGTTGCTGCCTTTGGAAGTCGGTCTGGCGGACCTGCCGGAACTGCGCTGCACCGAAGCGGGCGCCGCGCGCTTGCGCAATGGCAATCCGGGCATGGTCCTGACCGCCGACGCCGAATATGGCGATGAGGCATGGGCGTCGTTGAACGGCCAAGCAATTGCCGTTGGCGTGTACCGATCCGGCGAACTGCATCCCGCACGCGTCTTTCACCAAGGCACCCCATGATCGAGCGGCGGCATACCAAGGGCGATGCCCCCTCGGTTGCCCTTTATTCCGACTGTCTGCGATATCGCTACGCCCTGACGCGCACATGGGGGGATGGCAGGCGGGTCCTGTTCGTGATGCTGAACCCTTCAACCGCGACCGAAATTCAGAACGACCCCACCGTCGAACGGTGTGAGCGCCGTGCGCGGGCGCTGGGCTTTGGCGCGTTTCGTGTCACCAACATCTTTGCATGGCGCGACACCGACCCGCGCAAAATGCGCGCCGCCACCGATCCGGTCGGACCCGAGAATGACGCGGCGATTCTGGAAGGGGCCAACTGGGCGGACCAGATCGTCTGTGCGTGGGGCACCCATGGTGCCCATCTGAACCGGGGGGCCGCTGTCGAAGCCTTGTTGCGGCGTTCGGGATGCGTCTTGCACCATCTGGGCCTCAGCAAGGACGGGCACCCCAAGCACCCGCTTTACATTGCCTACAGTCAACAACCCGAGCTTTGGTCATGATCGCAGGTTTCACGCAACGCTTTATCCAGACAAATGGCATTACCTTGTCGGTTCACGAAGCCGGGCAGGGGGACCCCTTGATCCTGCTGCATGGGTATCCGCAAACCCATATGGCCTGGCACCGTATCGCGCCGACCTTCGCCGCGCGGTTCCATGTCATTGTCCCGGATTTGCGCGGCTATGGCGACAGTGATGCGCCCGCCAATACCGCTGACAACATGGCGTATTCGAAACGGGAAATGGCCCGCGACGTGACCGGGTTGATGGATGCCTTGGGGATAAACGCGGCGCATATCCTGGGCCATGATCGGGGCGCGCGCGTCAGCTATCGCTTGGCGCTGGATGCCCCCGAAAGGGTCCGCAAACTGGGCCTTGTCGAGATCGTGCCGACGGGGGACTTCTGGGCGCATTGGCATGCAGACCTTGCCCTGAAAGCCTATCACTGGACGTTCTTGGCGCAGCCCTATCCCCTGCCCGAGACGCTGATCGGGGCCGATCCCGTGGGCTATGTGGATCACACGTTGCGCAGTTGGACGCTGGGTCAGTCCTTGGACGTGTTCGATCCGGTCGCCTTGGAAAGCTACCGCGCGCAGTTTCGCGACCCTATGCGTGTCAGCGCAATGTGCGCCGATTATCGCGCAGGGGCTACGATTGATCGGGCGCTGGATGACGCAGATGCCGCTGCGGGCCGCCAGATCGCGGCCCCGGTCCGGTTCTTGTGGGCCGAAGATGGCTTTCCCGCCCGGTCGGGGGATCCTTTGGGGACTTGGCGCAAATGGGCGCCCGGTGTGTCGGGCCAAAGCTGCATTGCAGGGCATTTCGCGATGGAGGAAGCGCCCGAGGCGGTGCTCGACACCTTCTTGCCGTTCTTCTTGGACCCCTAAGAAAAAAGGCCCGGCGTCGCGCCGGGCCTTTCTGTCTTGACTGAAGACTGGGCCTAGAGAACCGGGGGGACCGCAACCAAGGGGATCGTGCCCGGATAGCCGTCCAAGGTAATCTCGGATCCGTCCAGTTGGACGCCCTTGACGATGGTCACCAATTCGCCGTTCAGAGAGACCTCGGTATTGCCGCCGACAAAGGCCAAGCCGACCGAAGGCGGTGGCGGGGCCAGCCCGCCCGGGGGCAAGATCGGTTCCTTGTAGTACAAGGTGATCGCATCTTCGGCCGGGTTGAAGTCTTCGATGAAGGACGGGCCACTGGTCGAATAATCGCCGGCCACGAAGGTATCGAAGCCGCGTCCGCCAAAGCCGGTGTCGTCTCCGCCAAGGACAAGGACATCATCCCCGCGCCCACCGCGCAGGATGTCGTTGTCATCTGTGTCTTCCAGTTTCCCATCCAGCTTCTCGGTCCAGAGGCCGACAAGAACGTCGTCGCCTTCATCGCCCCACATCTGGTCCTCGCCAAGGCCACCGAAAATGGCGTCATCACCATCCCCACCCCGGATCAGGTCGGCATTGTCCCCGCCAAACAGCGTGTCCTTGCCGTCTCCGCCGAAGATCCGGTCGTCCTCATTGCCGCCATAGACAATATCCGCACCGTCCCCGCCGGAAATGGTGTCCTTGCCAACGCCGCCGTCGATCACGTCCTGACCGTCGCCGCCGCGCAGGATGTCGTTGCCTTCGCCGCCGTCGAGGATGTCATCGCCATCCCCGCCGGACACGAAGTCGTTGCCGCGGTTACCAGCGACAAGGTCGTCGCCGTCGTAGCCGAAGACGCGGTCATTGCCGGTGCCACCATAGACTTCGTCTTGGCCTGCACCGCCGCGCACGATGTCGTTTCCTGTACCGCCATCGACGATGTCGTCGCCTGCGCCGCCATCAACGTCATCATCTCCGGCCCCGCCCGAGACATAGTCAGCCCCTTCCGCGCCGTTCATGAAATCATTGCCGGCATTCCCGAACAGTTGGTCCTTGCCGGGTCCCCCCAACATGTCATCGTCGCCCGGACGGCCATACATCAGGTCATCGCCCGTGCCGCCACGGATGATGTCATTGCCCGATTTCCCGTCGAGATAATCGTTCCCGGCCCGACCGCGCATATCATCATCGCCTGCGCGCCCGTTGATATAGTCGTTTTCCGGCCCGCCATGCAGGCTACCGGCGTCATCATCGCCCAAGGTTCCGAAAATCAGGTTCAATTCGTCCAGATTGTCGTCCAGCGGCGTGTCCGGTTCGGGCGGCGGGTCCAGATTGATTTCATCCTCATCCGGCGTCCCAGTCCCGATCACCGATGAAAGGGCGGTCCCGGCAAATAGTAGGCTTAGCAGCCCCGCGATCCCCAGCATGACATGTTCCTTCTGTCCAAAACTCTTAATCAGGTCTTAACGATGCTGGGCAAACGCGCCCAGCTTGGTTGGGCAGCTTCGTTAACGCGGCGCGCCATCCGCGACGTGGCGAAACAATGGCGACCATTGCTTCGAATTGTTTCCAAAATGGCCGCCATTAGCTGAGCGGCTGCAGGATGACATCGCCCGGTGTGCCGATGGGGCCCGACCCCGGACCGCCGCTCAGAAGCACAATCGTGGACCCATCCAATCGCACCTCGGTGCCCGACGCGGTTGTCGTGAAGTCCACGGTCGGTGTGCCGGCATAGGCGGTCGGATCATAGACGATCGTCAGGCGATCCCCTTCCGCGAAGTCGAAATCCGTGATCTGTGTCGGCGACCCGCCGATTTCGGTGCCGGCATCTGCCACACCAAATGTATCTGCCCCGTCGCCGCCAGTGGCCGAATCGCCGCGACCGAACAGGATCAGATCGTCGCCGTCCTCGCCGTCCAGAATATCGCCGGGGTCGTTGTCTTGGTTCGGATATTGGGTCGCGTCGGTCACCACATTGCCCGACACCAGAATGTCGCTGCGGTCGCCGCCCAGCAGTGTATCCGCCCCATTGCCCCCGATCAGAAGGTCTTCGCCGTCGCCGCCGGACAGGTCGTCGTCGCCTTCGCCGCCATCCAGTTCGTCGAACCCTTTGCCCCCTTCCAGAATGTCGTCGCCGCCTTCGCCGCGCAGGATGTCAAAGCCTTGTTCGCCCCGCAAAACATCGGCATTCGGGCCACCCAGAAGCAAGTCGGCGTCATCACCGCCCAGCAGTTCGTCAGGCCCGCCGCCGCCGTCCAGCAGGTCCTTCCCTGTGCCGCCGATCAACAGGTCGGCGTTCTGTTCGCCGCGCAGGGTGTCGTTGCCCGCGCCACCATTCAGCAGGTCAAACCCGCTGCCGCCAAGCAGGATATCGGTGCCCCCAAACCCGCGCAGCGTATCGCTGCCATCCAACCCGTTCAGGATGTTCGGACCGCTGTCCCCTTCCAGAACATCGTTGGCGGTGCCGCCGACTTGGGGGGTGACATCCAGACTGGGGGCGCCAAAGGCCGGTCCGCTGGGGTCTGGCGGGGAAGTGGTGGTTTCCGTCTCGGCGGTGTCGGAAGACGCGTCGTTGTCGTCATCATCATCCGTGAAGTAATCGTAGGCGGCAAAGCCAAGCGCCAAGGGCGCCACAATCAAAAACAGAACGAACAACATGGCAGAACTCCGGTCAAACACCCGCAGCAGGCAGCAGCGTTAACCTTCTGTTTACCTTTTCGGTCGCCGTCGGACTATCGGGCAAATGGAAACACTTCGTTTCGTCGCCGCATTTTCGCCGCAGAATTGCCCCTTTTCTTTTGGGCGATCTGGGCCTATACGCGCCCATCCGCGCTTGCGGACACCCCTCCACGGGCCCTGCTGGACGACATCCCGGCTTGCGCCATTCCTCTAACCCTTAAGGAGACCCCGATGTCGATTACCGCCGAAGAAAAGACCCGCCTGATGAAGGAATACGCAACCAAGGAAGGCGACACCGGGTCGCCCGAAGTTCAGGTTGCGATCCTGTCGTCGCGCATTGCGACGCTGACGGAACACTTCAAGACCCACAAGAAAGACAACCATTCGCGTCGTGGTCTGCTGATGATGGTCGCCCAGCGCCGCAAGCTGCTGGACTATCTGAAGGGCAAAGATGAAGCCCGCTATGCCGACCTGATCAAGCGTCTGGGTCTGCGTCGCTAAGGGATCGGATCCCTATCGACATGTTGCAGCGCGCCCCACCGGGGCGCGTTTTGCGTTTGGGACAGGCGGTTCACGCCCGAATGCCATCCAGAATCGTCGCGATGTGCGAGGCCCTGAAGGACGCGATGTCCAGCGGGTCGAAATCATTGAAGCTGACACTCCAGACGACCGCCATGATGCAAGGCCCCATCAGCAAGCGTGGATTGCGGGTTGCCGGGCCATCGCGGAATTCGCCGCTTGCGACCCCGCGGGCGACGATCTGTTCGATCATGGCCACGCCCTTGCGGATCGAGGTGTCGTAGTAGAGCTTGCGCAGTTCCGGAAACTGATGCCCTTCGCCGATGATGATTTGCAGAAGGCGGCTCGCGTCGGTACCAACCAGATTTTCGTAGGCGCGCCCAATGACGATTTCCAGAAGCTGGGCAGACGGCCCTTCATAGCCTTGGATGACCGCTTCGGCGTCGCCCAAAGCAGACGTCACCTTGTCCCGGATAACCGCTTCGAAAAGGTCCTGCTTGGTATCAAAATACAGATAGACAGTGCCCTTCGCGATCCCGGCGCGGCGCGCTACGTCCTCCAGCTTGGTGCCACCATAGCCGTTCTCGACAAAGCAGCTTGCCGCGGCAGCTACGATCTCGGCGGGCCGTGCGTCTTTGCGGCGGCTGCGCCTTGGTGTTGCAACGCTGTGCAGTTTGGTCATCCCCGGTCTCCCTTCATCCAGTTTGGGGCAAAGCACGTAGTGGTTACAAGAAATGAAGTTCAGCGCTTGCGGCTTGCTTTACTGACCCGTGGGTCATAAGTGTGCAGCAGCAGTTTGGAGAGACCGTCATGAAGCGTGTTTGGGCGTGGGCGAAAGACCTGTTTTGGCTGATCGTCGCAGTCGCCCTTGTGGGGGCTGGTGTGTATGGCTTCCGCTATCTTGGCGAGGTCCGGCCCGAGGTTGTCGCGCAGCCGGTGGAACGTCCCGTCGTGCTGGTCGATACGGAAATGCCCCAGCGCTTTGCCGATCCGATCCCGGTGCGGGGCGAAGGATTTATCCGTCCGTTTCGGGAAGTCGCCTTGGCCGCTGAAACCTCGGGCCGGATTGTCGAAATGCATCCCGCCTTGAAACGGCGCGGGCGGTTTGCCGAGGGGGAAGTGTTGATCCGGTTGGATGATGCCTCGGCCGTTGCGGCCTTGGATCAGACGGATGCCAATATCGCGTCGACCCAAGCGCGACTGGAACTGGTGCAAACCCAATTGGCGCGTGCCGAAACCTTGCGCGCGCGCGGTGTCATTCCACAGGAACAGCTGGACCAGTTGGAAGCCCAGCAAACCGAATTGTCGGCCAGTCTGACGGCCTTGCAGGCCGGACGCCGCACCGCCGAGATCGCGCTGGACCGCACCATGATCCGGGCCCCGTTTGATGGGGCCGTCCTGTCCAGCAGCGCGGAACTGGGCGCGGTTGCCAACCCGGGCCAAACCTTGGCAACCTTGTATTCTGCCGACCAACTGGAAGTGACGGTTCCCGTGCGCCAAGCCGAAGCGGCCTTGATCCCGGGGTTGTTCGACGGGGCAGAAGGGTCCGCCCGGGTGACAGCAGATTTCGCGGGTCGGTCCTATGCATGGCAAGCCCGGATCGCCCGCGTTGACAACGCACTCGACAACCGGACCCGCACGCTGAACGTGACCTTACGGTTGGAAAACGAAACCGCCGAACGGGTCGCAGGCGAGGCGGCGGCGTCCGGTGTGCCGCCCGCATTGATCAACGCGTTTGCGCGCGCGGCCATCGATGGGATTGCCGATGACGGGGTCTATGCCATCCCATCGACGGCGTATCGGGATGGCGACGCGGTTTGGGTTTATGCTGATGGCAGCCTGCAAATCCTGCCCGCCCAGCGGATTCACGTCGATGGCGAACGCAGTTTCGTGCGCATCCCCGAATTGGCCGAAGGCGCGGAACTCATCACATCCAGTCTGAACACCGCGTTTGCGGGCATGAAACTGCGCAAGGCCTCGGATGAACCGCGCCGGGCCGAGGTGGTGGACTAGGCCATGAACGCGATGATCAAATGGATGACCGAGCATCCGGTCGCCGCCAACCTGACGATGGTGCTGGTGGTTGTTGTCGGGTTGCTGAGCGCGATCTCGCTGCCGCAGAAGACCTTTCCTGATTTCAGCCTCGACGTGATCGACGTTCGGGTGACCTATCCCGGTGCGTCCCCTGCCGAGGTGGAACAATCCATCATCCGGCCCATCGAAGATCAGTTGTCGGGCATCGACGGCGTGGACGAGGTCACCGCCGTCGCTCGGGAAGGCGGCGCATCGGTGTCGCTTAGTCTGCAATTGGGCGAGGATGTCGCCGCCAAATTGGATGACGTCAAATCGCAAGTGGATCGTATCAGCGTCTTCCCCGAAGACGCCGAGGAACCCAGCGTCACCCAGAGATCGAACCGCAGCCGGGTGCTGGAACTGACGATCAGCGGCAACGCGTCCGAGGATGTGCTGAAACAAGAAGCCGAACGCTTGGCGGACGAACTGGTGCTGTTGCCGGAAATCAGTTTCGTCGAAACCGCCAACACGCGGGCCTATGAAATCTCGATCGAAATCGACCGAGAGGCGTTGAAAGCTTACGGACTGACCCTGCAACAGGTCGCGAATGTCGTGGCCGCCAACTCGCTCGAACTGCCCGGCGGTCAGATCGAAACGGATACCCTGACCATCCCGCTGCGCACCGTGGGGCGCAATTATACCCGGTCGGATTTTGAAAGCATTGTTGTGCTGACCAATGACGCGGGCGGGAAAGTCCTGTTGCGCGACATCGCAACGGTCGTGGACGGGTTCGAAGATACCGATATTGCAGCCCGCTTCGGCGATGCCCCCGCCGCGACGGTCAATGTCTTCCGGATTGGTGATGAACAGGTTCTGGACGTCGTCGCCGCCACAAAGGCGCATCTGGAAAACGGGTTTCAGGCCAGCTTGCCGGAAGGCGTGCAGGTGACCCTGTGGCAGAACGATGCCGAAGAGCTGCAAAACCGTGTCGATCTGCTGGTGAAGAACGCGGTCATCGGGCTGGCGTTGGTCGTGCTGTGTCTGTCGCTGTTTCTGGATTTCCGGCTGGCTTTCTGGGCGGCCATGGGGATCGGGGTCAGTTTCGCCGGGGCCTTCGCCGTGATGAGCCTTGGGTCAATGTCCATCAACATGATCTCGTTGTTCGGCTTCATTCTGGCGATTGGGATCGTGGTCGATAACGCCATCGTCATCGGCGAAAAAATCTACACCGAAGGTGAACGCGGCAAGACCCCGATGCAGGCGGCGGTCGAGGGTACGCAACGCGTTGCCGTGCCGGTTATCTTTTCTGCGCTGACCACCATCGTGGCCTTCACGCCGCTTCTGCAACTTCCCGGGGTTCTGGGCAAATTCCTAGGCGACATCCCGACGGTCGTGATCATTGTTCTGACCTTGTCGCTGTTACAGGCCTTGTTGATCCTGCCGCGCAACCTGTCGCGGTTGGATGTGTCGTCCTCCTATCGCCCGGTGCTGCCATTGCGATTGCTGGGATATGTCCGCCGTATCATCGACGCCGGACTGAAATGGGTGATCCGCCGTCCCTTGCACGCGGCGCTGTCCTTCGTGACGCGGCGCTGGTTGGTCCCGATTGGGGCGACCATCGGAATGATGGTCGTGACGGTTGGGATCATGGTCCATGGCTATGTGAAGTTCGAGTTTTTCCCGTCGATTGATGGGGCGTTCATCACGGCCAACATCGAAATGAATGATGGCACCGCCTTCGATCGCACCCAAGCAGTGGCCGAGGAAGTCCGCCGCGCCGGGTTGCGTGCTGGCGAACGGATTGCCGCGACCCTGCCCGAAGGCGCGCCCCCTGTGATCGAAAATACGAACATGGTGGTCGGGGTTGCCGCTGGGGGCGGTGGACCCTTTGGCGATCAGGCCGGGTCGGGCAGTACCGTTGCAAACGTGGTCATCAAGGTGACGGATGCGGAATTGCGGTCTTGGCCGTCGTCCGAGTTCGAAACGATCTGGCGCGAGGAAATCGGTGCCATCGCTGGGGTGAATTCCTTGGTTGTGTCTGCCTCGCTGTTCGGGGCGGGCGATCCGATTGCGATCGAAATGTCCTTGCCCGATGGGCAGGATATCGAACCCATCGTCGAACAGGTCGAAGAGGGGTTGCGGGGCATCCCCGGTGTCTTCGGAATTCGCGATGATCTCAGTGCGGGTCGGTTGGAATACACGCTGGCCTTGCGCGAAGATGCGCGCGTCTATGGTGTGTCTTTGGCGGATCTGGCGCAACAGATCCGTGCCGGGTTCTTTGGCGTCGAAGCCACCCGCGTTCAGCGCGGTGCCGATGATGTGCGGGTGTTCGTCCGGTTGCCCGAAGAACAGCGCGACAGCTTGGCCGACCTTTTGGCAACCGAAATCCGCACATCAGGCGGTGACTTGATTCCGCTGTCCACGGTTGCGGAAATCCGCGAAGCCCGCGCCCCAACCGAGATCCTGCGCCGGGACGGGCGCACGGTGACGACGGTGACAGCGGATGTCGATACGTCGGTCATCACCGGCGGGGAAGCGAATGAAATCATCACGACCCAAATCCTGCCACCGCTTCAGCAGGCAAATCCGGGGCTGATCATCGAACTGGGGGGCGAACAACGCCAGCAGGGGGATGCGGCGGGCGCCCTTGGCACCGCATCCGCGATTGCCCTGTTTGTGATCTTCGCGCTCTTGGCGCTGGTATTCCGCAGCTATGTCCAACCCATTGTCGTGATGACGGCCATTCCGCTGGGGCTTATGGGCGCGGTCGCGGGCCACCTGATCATGGATATCTCGCTGGGCCTTTTGTCCATCTTCGGGATCATCGGACTGGCCGGGGTGGTGATCAACAACAGTCTCGTGATGCTGGACCTCTATAATGAGTATCTGGCCAAGGGCTACGAAGTGCGCCGCGCGGTGATCGAAGGCACGAAGGATCGGTTCCGGCCAATCCTGCTGACCTCGTTGACGACCTTCTTGGGGGTGTTTCCGCTGATCATGGAAACCTCGTTGCAGGCGCAATTCCTGATCCCCTTGGCGGTCTCCATCGGGTTTGGGGTCTTGTTCGGAACCGTCATCATCATCTTCACCGTTCCGGCGGTCTTTATGGCGCAATGGCGGGCCGCGAACTTGCTGCGGCGCCTGACGGGCGGGCAACCCTTGGGTTTGGAGGATCGATCCGATCCGACACCGCAGGAGGATCTGTTCGAAGACACCCCAACGCCCTTGCCTGCCAGTCCCTTGCGGGCGGCGGAATGAACGGGCGACGCGGCCTCACAAACCTGTGACGCCCCCATCTGACTTGATCCGAAACGTGTATCGCTGCGTAATGTTCTGCGTTGAATGTGCTGGAGGACATTATGCAGCGTCTTGGTCTTGCGATCCTGTCTTGTGTGCTGGCCTTTGCCAGCCCGGCAACGGCAGACGGATATCGGTCGATTACCGATCCGTCGCAATTCCTAAGCTTGGTCGAAGGGCGAACCCTGGTGCTGACGCGCCCTGGGATCGCGCGGCCGATTGCCCTGAACGTGCTGCGCAATGGGGCCTTGGCGGGTGAGGCCCGCGGATACGAACTGAACGGTGTCTGGCGCTGGGAAGGAAACCGATTTTGCCGCCAGATGGACTGGGGCGGGTTCGAAGTGTCCTATAGCTGCCAGGATGTGTCCATGAACGGCAATACCCTGCGCTTCGTGGCAGACCGCGGTTTGTTCCGCACCGCGTATTTCGAAATTCGTTAGTCCGCGATCAAAAGTCGATCGCGATCCCCTTCTTTTCCCAATCGCCGTATCTGACGGCTTCGGGCCCATCGCGTCCGCCCAGTTCGGGTGGCAGGTCCAGCGGCTTGGCCTCGGCCCGACGTTTGTCGGCCTCTTCCAACGCGCGTCGGGCCGCTTCGGGCAAGGCTGCGCGGCGCGCTTGTTCTTCTTCGGACAGGGGGGCAAGGGGCTGGGTCATGGCGATGGGTGTCCTGACTTGATCCGGTTTCCCCGCTGATATAGCCCCAAGACCTTGGACAACACCCCTCTGAGGCAGGAAGGCGGGCACGAATGTCATCTTCACCGGGTTCCGCACCTATTGCCGACGACCGGACGGGCCTGTCCGCACGGCGTGCCGCGCTGGCCCTATCCACGGGTGTCCGGGAAACTGGCCGTACCTTGGGCGATCAGTTGGCCGACCCCGAGGGACCCTTGGCAGGGTTGTCCGGTCCGGATCGGGCACGGGCGCAACGATTGGCGGCGGAATTGTTTCGCCAACGCGCCCGCGCGGACAAGCTGATCGACGCATATGTCCAGAAACCGCCAGCCGTGGCCGTGCGGGATATCCTGCGCCTTGCGGTGGTCGAGCTGTGCGTCGACCGGGCCGCGCCACACGGAGTTGTCGATGCGGCGGTCAGCTTGACACGGATGCGTCAGCGCCACGCGCGGTCGGCCGGGATGGTGAACGCTGTTCTGCGCAAGATCGCGGACGAGGGCCCTGCGCGCTGGGCAGATCTGCCCGTTCCGCGTTTGCCAGCGCCGCTGCGCAAGAAGCTGATCCCCCGCTATGGTCCCAAGGCGGTAGCGGCGATGGAGGCGGCCCATCTGGCCGGCGCCCCCTTGGATCTGACCTTCAAGTCTGCGGATCAGGCGAAGCAATTCGCAGATCAGGTGGGCGCAACCGTCTTGCCGACCGGATCTGTGCGGGTGATGGACGCGGGGCAAGTCACGGCCTTGCCGGGCTTCGCCGAGGGCAATTGGTGGGTGCAAGATGCCGGGGCGGCCCTCGCGGCCAAGGTGCTGGACGCCCTGCCGACGGAGTCGGTCGCCGATCTGTGCGCGGCACCGGGCGGCAAGACCTTGCAACTGGCAGCTTCCGGGGCGCAGGTTACATCGGTCGACGCGTCCGAACCACGTCTGCAGCGGGTCCGGGAAAATCTGGCGCGCACAGGGCTTGCGGCCGAGGTCGTCGCGGCAGACGCCACGACTTGGACGCCTGCGACGCGCTTTGACGCGATTCTATTGGATGCGCCCTGTTCCGCCACGGGCACCATTCGGCGGCATCCGGAATTGCCGTTCCTGCGCACCGGCGACCGGATCGACAGCTTGCTGACCTTGCAGGCCCGATTGATCGATCACGCGCTGGATCTGCTGAAGCCCGGCGGACGTTTGGTGTATTGCACCTGCTCGCTGCTGGCCGCCGAAGGCGAGGCGCAATGGGACGCTGCCTTGCACAGGCATCCGAACCTGACCCCGATTCCGGTCAATGCCGATCTGCTGGGTGTGCCGGACGGCTGGCTTACCGATAAGGGATGCCTGCGCACGCGCCCAGATTACTGGTCGGACAAGGGCGGGCTTGATGGCTTCTTTGTCGGCGCTTTGCGGAAACCTGCATGAAGCGTCCATATTCCGCTGATTGGCGGTGACACCTTTGCAAGCCCCGCTTAATGTGCGCGCGAAAGTGGGTTTCGCAAGAATATGGTAGAGCAGCGCAAGGCCGATATCTGGAAGCGATCCGCGTCGCGCGGATTCCGCTATCGCAGCATGGATCGGCTGCAAGCGTTGCTCAGTGGGCTGGGTCGCCCGGCGACAGGGTTCCATTCCGCGCCGGAACCCCGCACCATCGGTCGGTTCGCCCGGGGGCGACAGATGCTGGCCGGAAACTTCCTGTTTGCAGGTCACCTTGTCGAAGCCCCCGGCAAGCTGGACAGCTTGTGGGACCTGCCCATGCCCAGCTTGCCCTACGAGATGGAGCTGCAAGGGTTCGCATGGTTGGACGATCTGGCCGCCGTTGGGTCGATCGAAGCCCGCGAACAAGCGCAATTGTGGGTCAAGGACTGGATTGTCCGCTATGGTCGGGGCAAGGGGGTCGGCTGGGTGCCTGATCTGACCGGGCGGCGCCTGATCCGCTGGATCAACCATGCCCTGTTCCTGCTGGCGGGCAACGGGTCGAAGATGTCGGGGGCCTACTTCCGATCTTTGGCGCATCAAACGAAATTCTTGGCGCGCCGTTGGCCGTCCACCGCCCCCGGATTGCCCCGGTTCGAGGCCCTGACCGGGATCATCTATGCGGGCCTGTCCCTGCAAGGGATGGAAAAATACGTCAAACCCGCGCTGAAGGCGCTGGAAAGCGAATGCACCCGGCAGATCGACCTTGAAGGCGGAATCGCATCGCGCAACCCCGAAGAACTGCTAGAGGTTTTCACGTTGCTGACCTGGGCTGCGGCGGCGGTCAGCGAAAGCGAACAGGTCGCCCCCAAACCGGTGCTGGAGGCCATCGAACGGGTTGCGGCCACCTTGCGGGCGCTGCGCCATACAGATGGGGGATTGGCCCGTTTCCATGGGGGCGGGCGCGGCTTGGAAGGCCGTCTGGACCAAGCCCTGGCCATGGCAGGGGTGCGCCCGGCCCCCGCGGAAACGCCTGTCATGGGGTATGCGCGGTTGTCCGGCGGGCGCACATCGATTTTGGTGGATGTCGCCGCCCCGCCCTTGGGGACGATTACCGCCGACGCCCATGCCAGCACGCTGGCGATGGAACTGACCTCGGCCCGGCGCCCCTTGATCGTCAATTGCGGCCCCGGCGGAACCTTTGGCGAGGATTGGCGGCGCGCGGGGCGTGCCACGCCATCCCATTCCACCCTGTGCATAGACGGCTATTCCTCGTCGCGTCTTGCCACCCGCAAAAGCGGCCCGATCTGGCAAGAGGTCTTGGTCGAGGTCCCGCATCTGGTGACGCAACGGGTGCAGCACGAAGAAAACGCCACCACTCTGCTGGCCAGTCAGGACGGTTATCGCCGGACCCATGGCCTGACCCATAGCCGCTACTTGGAACTGGGTTTGGATGGGCGTGGCCTGATCGGCATGGATACGCTTGCGGTGACGGATGATGCGGATCGCCGTGCTTTTGATCTTGCGATGGACGCCAACAGCCTGAATGGCATTCCATTTTCCGTCCGGTTTCACCTGCACCCCGAGGTCGAGGCGCATGTCGATATGGGCGGTCGGGCGGTGTCCCTGATGCCGCGTTCGGGCGAAGTCTGGGTGTTCCGCGCCGGGGAAACCGAAATCTCGTTGACCCCGTCTGTCTACCTCGAAAAAGGCCGGCTGAAGCCGCGCGCGACAAAACAGATCGTTCTCAGCGCCGTGGCACTGGACTATGTGACCGAAATCGGCTGGACCTTCGCCAAAGCCCAAGATGCCCCGACCAGTGTGCGGGATCTGGGGGCGGATGACATGCTGGCCGCCGACTAGGACCCGACTGACCGCGCCTGTGCAAAAGGACCCCCGCCCATGACTGATCTGGTAGCGCCCAAGCGCGCATTGATTTCCGTTTCCGACAAGACCGGCTTGGTCCCGTTCGCGCAGGCGCTGGCCGCGCGCGGGGTCGCGCTGTTGTCCACTGGCGGCACGGCGGGCATGCTGCGGGACATCGGGCTTGATGTGACGGACGTTGCGGAGATCACGGGCTTTCCCGAGATGATGGATGGGCGCGTCAAGACCCTGCATCCGGCGGTGCATGGGGGGTTGCTGGCCTTGCGGGACAAGCCGGACCACGTGGCTGCGATGGAACAGCACGGGATCGGTCCCATCGACCTGTTGATCGTCAACCTCTACCCGTTTGAAAGCACCATCGCGCGAGGTGCCTCCTATGACGAGGCAATCGAGAATATCGACATCGGCGGTCCGGCCATGATCCGCGCGGCCGCCAAGAACCATGCTTTCGTGACACCCATCGTCGATCCCCAAGACTATGAGGCTGTGTTGGCCGAACTGGATGAAAACGGCGGGGCGACGCGCCTTGGGTTTCGGCAGCACATGGCCCAAATCGCCTATGCGCGCACGGCGGCCTACGACACGGCGGTCTCGACTTGGATGGCCGAGGCGATCGGTCAGACCACGCCGCGTCGCCGCGCCTTTGCCGGCAGCTTGGCGCAAACCCTGCGCTATGGGGAAAACCCGCACCAGACCGCCAGTTTCTATACAGATGGCAGTCAGCGCCAAGGTGTTGCGACGGCCCGCCAGGTGCAAGGCAAGGACCTAAGCTACAACAACATCAACGACACGGATGCCGCATTCGAATTGGTCGCCGAATTCGATCCGCAGGAAGGGCCTGCTTGCGCGATCATCAAACATGCGAACCCGTCCGGCGTTGCGCGGGGCGCCAGCCTTGTCGATGCGTACCGCGCGGCGTTCGATTGCGATCGCACGTCGGCCTTTGGGGGGATCGTCGCGCTGAACCAGCCGCTTGATCTGGAAACCGCGCAGGCCATCACCGAGATTTTTACCGAGGTTGTGATCGCACCCGGGGCCGATCCCGCCGCCGTAGAGGTTTTTGCCGCCAAGAAAAACCTTCGTCTGCTGCTGACCGATGGCTTGCCGGACCCTCGGACCCGCATGCCTGCGATCCGACAAGTGGCAGGGGGCTTCCTGATCCAGGACAAGGACGTGGGTCATGTCGATCTGGCCGACCTGAAGGTCGTCACCAAACGGGCCCCAACCGATGCCGAGATGGCCGATCTTTTGTTTGCATGGACTGTCGCAAAGCACGTTAAGTCAAATGCCATCGTCTATGCAAAGAACGGGGCGACCGTCGGGGTCGGCGCGGGGCAAATGAGCCGCCTCGACAGCGCCTTGATCGCCGCGAAGAAGGCGGAACGCATGGCCGAAGCCCTGGGTCTGCCTGCGCCCTTGACGCAAGGGTCTGCGGTGGCCTCGGACGCCTTTTTCCCGTTCGCAGATGGGTTGATGGAAGCCGCCGCTGCCGGGGCATCCTGCGTCATTCAACCGGGCGGATCGATGCGCGATGACGAGGTAATCGCTGCGGCAGATGCGGCCGGGCTTGCGATGGTCTTTACCGGCATGCGGCATTTCCGGCACTAGAGGGTTCGATGCGCATCTTGGCTTTCACCGCAGCGATCAGTTTCCTGCTGGACCAGCTAAGCAAATGGTTGGTCGTGCATGTGATGGACT
The DNA here is from genome assembly GCA_964539755.1 of uncultured Dinoroseobacter sp. Taxonomy (GTDB): domain Bacteria; phylum Pseudomonadota; class Alphaproteobacteria; order Rhodobacterales; family Rhodobacteraceae; genus Dinoroseobacter. The sequence continues at coordinate 25,601 of CAZIKH010000002.1, forward strand.
TGATCACGCTGGGCGCGATCGAGGTGCTGCCGCCTTTCCTGAACTTTCGGATGGGCTGGAACCGTGGGATCAATTTCGGATTGTTTGCCAATGATGCCGGGGTGATGCGCTGGGTCTTGATTGCCCTTGCGCTTGGGATCTGTGTGTTCGTGCTGCGCTGGGCGCTGAAGGAAGGCGGGACACGGGTGCTGGTTGCGGCTGGGCTGTTGGTTGGCGGGGCGCTGGGCAATGTGGTGGACCGGGTCGTTTATGGGGCCGTCGCCGATTTCCTGAACATGTCCTGCTGTGGCATCGTCAACCCGTTCACTTTCAATCTTGCGGATGTCTTCATTTTCGCAGGCGCGATCGGGCTGATCCTTTGGACGGGCAAGGAAAAGCCTGCCTGATATTGAAGGCGTGACCTTGCCTGCAAGATGCGCTAAAGGCTGGGGATAAGAACGAACCGGAGGCACGGGATGCGCAGAACGAGCCAGTTCACAGCCGCAGCATTGATATGTTTGGGGTTGGCGGCCTGTGGTGGGCCGGACCAGCCGACGCTGATGAATATCGCGTCCAACACGAGTTCACCTGATGAATTTGCCATCTTGCCGGGCAAACCGATCACCATGCCGCGGGATTTGGCCAGCTTGCCCGAACCCACCCCCGGCGGGACCAACCGCACGGATCAAACGCCCCGCGATGATGCCATTGCCGCCTTGGGCGGACGTCCCAGCCGGGCCAACGGACCCGCGACCGGCGGCGACCTGATCGCTTACGCGTCGCGCTATGGCGTCGATCCTTCCATCCGCGACACGCTTGCCGAGGAAGATCTGGAGTTTCGGCGCGACAACAATGGGCGGGTTCTGGAGCGTCTGCTGAACGTGAATGTCTACTTCCGGGCCTATGCGGACCAATCGCTGGATCAGCATGTGGAACTGGAACGGTTCCGCCGTGCCGGGGTTCGCACTGTCAGCGCACCGCCGGACCCGTTGTTGGTCGGCAACTGATTTCCGTTTCACGACGCTGTCACCGCGCTTGAACTGGGTCCGGTTGGCCCCACTTCCTTTGCATAGGATATGGAAGGAGGACGCATGCGCGCCTTGATGTCGGGCCTATTGGCCGTCACGCTTGCCCTGCCCGCAACCTTGGCCCAAGCGGCTGAAAACGTCACCAGCTTCATGCTCGACAATGGGCTGCAACTGGTCGTGATTGAAGATCACCGCGCGGCGGCCGTCACCCATATGGCGTGGTACAAGGTCGGATCCGCGGATGAACCGCCCGGGAAGTCGGGCATCGCGCATTTCTTGGAACATCTGATGTTCAAAGGGACCGACGAACTGGCCCCGGGCGAGTTTTCGGAAATCGTGCGCGCGAATGGCGGGACCGACAATGCGTTCACCTCGTGGGACTACACCGGGTATTTTCAGCGTGTAGCGGCGGATCGCCTTGGCTTGATGATGAAAATGGAAGCCGACCGGATGCGCGACCTGCAGCTGACGGAAGAAGACGTCGCGCCGGAATTGCAGGTTATTCTGGAAGAACGCAGCCAGCGAACGGATTCCAGCCCCGGTGGATTGTTCGCGGAACAGCGCCGTGCGGCCTTGTTCCTGAACCATCCCTACGGACGGCCGATCATCGGCTGGCGGCATGAAATGGAAGGGCTGACCCGGCAAGATGCCAAGGACTTCTACTTCCAGCATTACGCGCCCAACAATGCGATCGTGATCGTCGCGGGCGATGTGTATCCCGACGAGGTCTTGGCCCTGGCGCAGGAACATTACGGCCCGATCGCGGCCAATCCGGCCATTGCCGAGCGTCAGCGCCCAGCCGAACCCCCGCAGATCGCTGCGCGCCGGGTGCATTATGAAGACCCACGCGTTTCGACACCTTATGTCATTCGCACCTATCTGGCCCCCGAGCGCGATCCGGGGGCACAGGAAACCGCCGCTGCGCTGACCTTCCTTGCCGAAATCCTTGGGGGCAATTCCCAGACATCGGTTCTGGGGCAGGCCCTGCAATTCGGCGAACAGCCCGCCGCGTTGTTTACCAGCGCGTTCTATTCCGGCTTGGCGCTGGATTCCGGTGAATTCGGCTTGCTTGTTGCCCCAGTGCCCGGGCGCAGTTTGACCGAGGCCGAAGCCGATATGGACCGCGTGATCGCCGAGTTTCTGGAAAACGGTGTCGATCTCGCGCAATTCGAGCGGATCAAGATGCAGATCCGCGCGGCCGAGATTTATGATCGCGACTCGGTCCAAGGCACCGCGCGTCGATATGGGGCGGCGCTGACATCGGGTTTGACCATTGAAGATGTGCAGGCATGGCCTGACGTCTTGCAAGCCGTCACGCCGGACGATGTCATGGCCGCCGCTGAAATGGTGTTCGATCTGCGGAAATCCGTAACCGGATTCCTATCGCGTCCCGCCACATCCGAGACCGAGGTGACCCAATGATCCGGTTCCTGACAGTTCTAGGCCTGACCTTGCTTGCGGCTTTGCCGGCCCGGGCCACGGTGGACATCATTCCTGTCACCTCGCCCGGTGGGATCAAGGCATGGCTTGTCGAAGACAACTCGATCCCGTTCCTGTCGCTGGAAATCCGCTTTCAAGGGGGGGCATCGCTGGACGCGCCGGGCAAGCGGGGGGCGACCTATCTGATGACCGGCTTGCTGGAAGAAGGCACGGGCGATCTGGATTCCATCGGTTTTGCGCAACGAACGGAAGCGCTGGCCGCTGATTTTGATTTCGACGCCTATGACGATGCGGTGTCGGTTTCGGCCCGCGTCCTGACCGAAAACCGCGACGCCGCCATCGCCCATCTGCGCGGGGCCTTGGTGGCCCCGTCCTTTTCCGCCGAAGCGATCGAGCGGGTCCGGGCCCAAGTGGTGTCGATCCTTGAAAGCGATGCCCAAGATCCCGAAGACATCGCCAGCAGCCGTTTCGACGAGCTGGCCTTCGGCGATCATCCCTATGGGTCCAAGCGCGAAGGCAGTCTGGACAGCGTTGCGGCGCTGACACGGGACGATCTGGTCGCCGCCCATCAAGGGGCTTTGGCGCTGGATCGGGTTTATGTGGGCGCGGCGGGGGATATCTCGGCCGAAGAATTGGGGCTTTTGCTGGACGCCTTGCTTGGGGATTTGCCAGCAACCGGCGCGCCTATGCCAGAACGCGCGACCTACGCGTTGGAAGGGGGCATCACCGTTGTGCCCTTCGACACACCACAATCCGTGGCGGTGTTTGGGCACCAAGGCATGTTGCGGGATGATCCGGATTTCATCCCGGCCTTCATCCTGAACTCGGTGGTTGGCGGCAGCGGTTTCGCCTCGCGCCTGATGAGCGAGGTGCGCGAAGCGCGCGGTCTGACATATGGGATCGGCAGCTTCCTATTGCCCCTGGATCACGCCGAACTGTATCTGGGCCAATTCTCGTCGGAAAATGCCCGGATTGCCCAAGCCATTGAGGTCATTCGCGACCAATGGGCCGATATTGCCACCAATGGGATCACCCAAGCGGAACTGGATGCCGCCAAGACCTATTTGACCGGGGCGTACCCGCTGCGGTTCGATGGCAATGGACGCATCGCCAATATTCTTGTCGGTATGCAGATGGATGATCTGGGGTTGGATTACATCCCGACGCGCAACGACAAGGTCAATGCGGTCACGCTGGAACAGATCAACGCTGTTGCTGCCCGGCTGCTGCAACCGGAGAACCTGCATTTCGTTGTCGTCGGCCAGCCGGAAGGGCTGGAAACGACGAACTAAAGGCGAACATCCGGTCGCATCTACCCTTCCCGACTCGTGGGCGATCATGCTAGGTATAGCGGCATGATCGCCCACGACCCCCATATATCCACAGGGCTTCCTGTCATTCGCCAGCTGGAAGACGCTGCGATCAACCGGATCGCCGCCGGCGAAGTGGTTGAACGCCCGGCCGCAGCCGTGAAGGAACTGGTCGAAAACGCGTTGGATGCACAGGCAACCCGGATCGAAGTGGCCTATGCCGATGGGGGCAAGACGCTTCTGCGCGTGACCGATAACGGACACGGGATGCTGCCCGAAGACCTGCCTTTGGCGCTGTCCCGTCATGCGACATCGAAGATCGATGGCAGCGACCTGTTGAACATCCATTCCTTCGGGTTTCGCGGCGAAGCGTTGCCCAGCCTTGGGGCGGTCGGCAAGCTGACCGTCACATCGCGCGCGGCAGGACAAGATGCGGCCGAGATTACTGTCACGGGCGGGCAGGTTGGCCGGGTTCGGCCTGCCGCATTGGGGGCGGGAACGGTTGTAACGCTGCGCGACCTCTTTTCCGCCACCCCGGCGCGGCTGAAATTTCTGCGCTCGGATCGGGCTGAAACGCAGGCCATAACCGATGTGGTCAAGCGTTTGGCCATGGCGGAACCCTTGGTTGGCTTTGTCTTGCGGGATGTGTCGGGTGGTGGAACCGGGCGGGTGACCTTCGAAGCCCCGGCCGAGCAGGGCGAACTGTTCGGCGCCCTACACCGTCGCTTGGCGCGGGTGCTGGGCGCGGAATTCGCCGACAATGCCCTGCGGATCGACACGAACCGAGACGATGTGCATCTGACGGGCTATGCCGCATTGCCGACCTATTCGCGCGGGGCGGCGGTCGCACAATTTCTGTTCGTGAACGGGCGACCGGTGCGGGACAAGCTGCTGATAGGCGCCTTGCGCGGCGCATATGCGGATTTCCTCAGCCGGGATCGGCATCCGGCGGCGGTCCTGTTCGTTGACCTGCCGCCCGAACGGGTGGATGTGAACGTCCACCCCGCGAAGTCCGAAGTGCGGTTCCGTGATCCCGGCCTTGTCCGCGGGTTGATCGTGACCGCCCTGCGCCATGCCTTGGCCGAAGCCGGCCACCGGGCGTCCACCACCGTTTCCCAAGCCGCGTTGGGGGCTTTCCGGCCGGAAACGGACACACCGCAGACCGCGCGCGTTTACCAGATGGATCGGCCCCAGAACCGCTTTGTCGGGCCCGCGTTTGCCCCGGAACAGCCTGCCAGCCGGTTCGATGGGGTGACGCCGTCGTCGCGGGTTGAACCGGTCTTGCAGGACAACGACCCTGTGAACGCCCCCCTTGGTGCGGCGCGGGCGCAGGTCCACGAGAATTACATCATCGCGCAAACCGAAGACGGGATCGTGATCGTCGACCAACATGCGGCGCATGAACGACTGGTCTACGAACGCCTGAAGCGGCAAATGGCCGAAAACGGCGTTGCCGCTCAGGCCTTGCTGATCCCCGACATCGTGACCCTGTCCGAGGGCGATGCGGATCTGTTGCTGTCCCATGCAAAGGCCTTGGCGCAATATGGTCTGACCGTGGAACCCTTTGGTCCGGGGACCGTTGCAGTGCGGGAAACCCCGGCCTTGCTTGGGGCGGTGAACAGCGAGGCCCTGCTGCGGGATATTCTGGACGAACTGCATGACGATGCTGGGTCAACGGCGCTGCAAACGCGGGTCGATGCGATCCTGTCCCGGATCGCCTGCCACGGGTCGGTTCGGTCCGGGCGTCGGATGCAGGCCGAAGAAATGAACGCCCTATTGCGCGAAATGGAAGCGACGCCGCATTCCGGTCAATGCAACCACGGGCGTCCAACCTATGTGTCGCTGAAGCTATCGGATATCGAACGGTTGTTCGGGCGCACATGATCGAACTTGGCGGGCAGGTCTATGCGCTGAACGATCCCGGCGTCCTCGTTGTGATCGGGGGCGCAATTGCCATTCTGGCGATTCTCGTGCTGTTGGTTGTCGCTTTGCGTGGACTGTCCCGTACGGCCCGGATGACCGAACCGATGTTTCAGCACATGTCCCATCTGGGGCACGCGGTTCAGAACCTGTCGAATGGCCAGCAACAACTGGCAGGGGGCTTGCAGGCGGTCAGCGAGGCCCAAGCTGCCAGTCAGGCGCATCTTCTGGGGATGATGGAAAAGCGGCTAGAGGAAGTGACGCTGCGCATGGGCGAATCCTTGCATGGGTCCGCCACGCGCACGGCCCGGTCGCTGGGCGAGTTGCAGCAACGCCTGGAAACCATCGACAAGGCCCAAGCGAAAATCGAGAAGCTGTCAGGCGATGTTCTGGGCTTGCAGGACATCCTGTCGAACAAGCAAACGCGCGGTGCCTTTGGCGAAATTCAGTTGAACGATATTGTCAGCAAGGCCTTGCCTGCGGACGCATTCACCATGCAGGCCACGTTGTCGAACGGGCGGCGGGCGGATTGTCTTATCCATCTCCCGAACCCGCCCGGACCGATCGTCATCGATTCCAAGTTTCCGCTGGAGGCCTACGAAGCCTTGCGGGCAGCAACCACCAAATCCGAAGCAGAGCTGGCGGCGCGGCAATTGCGAATTGCCGTACGCGGGCACATCAAGGCCATCGCGGACAAGTACATTCTGGAAGGCGAGACCGCCGACGGCGCGCTGATGTTTCTGCCATCCGAAGCCGTCTATGCCGAACTGCACGCCAATTTCGCCGAGGTTGTCCGCGAAGGCTTTGCCGCCCGTGTCTGGATCGTGTCGCCGACCACCTGCATGGCAACGCTGAACACCATGCGGGCGGTGCTGAAGGACGCGCGCATGCGCGAACAGGCAGGCAATATCCGCAAGCAGCTGGCGATGCTGCACCGGGACGTCGAACTTGTGGTCGAGCGGGTCGACAAGCTGAACACCCATTTTGGGCAGGCCCGCCGGGATCTGGAAGACATCACCACAGCCGCCGAACGGGCCGGCAAGCGCGCGACCCGTCTGGACACATTCGAATTTGACGAGGATGCCAGCGATCCGCTGTCGCTGAACCGCCCCAAGCCCTGATCAGATGCGCAGGAACGGCTGGGCGATCTTCGGGATAAGGCCGGAGAACTTCAGCGGCGCGTCCGTGGCTGCCAAACAGATGCAGTCTTCGCCTTCGACCGCCACGGGGGTGTGTTCGACGTTCGGATCGCAAATCTCGACATCGCCGGCCTGGAACAGCGCGAATTCGTCACGGAAAGCACCTTTCAGCACCAAGGTCATTTCGGTGCCATGGTGGCCATGATCCGGCACTTCGCAACCCGCAGGGATGTAAAGCAGCCGGACCGAAGCATCTTTTGACGTCGGCAAGATCGCTTGCTTCACGCCGCCGCCGACCTTGCGCCATTGTACCGCGTCCAGATCACCGCCCACGTAGTCCTGCAAGGGCTTCGGGAACAGACCATTATGGTTCGCCCGCGCCCGGCGTTCGGGCACACGGATCGCCGTTGGCGCGCCTGCTTCGATCTTGGCAAAGCAAGCTTCCAGCGCGTCCTCCTGCAGATCGACGCCGCGAACGTCATCAAGGATGACACCGCCAATCGCTTCGTGGGCTTCCACCATAGCACGGCTTTCGTCGCACATGCTGATATGCGTCGCCACAACAAGATTGAACGCTTCAGGCAACGTGCCCGCCGCGTAGGCCATCGCGATGTTCTCGGTCAGGTGATGTTTTATCGTCGGCGTCATAATCGTCACTCTAGTTCATCTCGTGGCGCAATCGCTCTAGCGCTAACCTAATGCGCGACTTGATCGTGCCAAGGGGTAATCCCGTCTCGGTTGCAATTTCACTATGGCTCAAATCACCAAAAAATGCACGTTCCACAAGTATTCTTTGTTTTTCAGGCAGTTCCAAGATAGCGGCGCGCAACCTTTCGGTGTCTTGCTGCAACGCCATCGCTTCTTCCTGATCCGGTTCGGCCTCGGGACCCCAAGGCAAATCTTCGGGCTCGGGGCGGCGTTGCTTGCGCAGCATGTCGATCTTGCGGTTCCGCGCGATCGTGAAAATCCACGTCGCGACGCTGGCCCGCTCGGGGTCGAACAGATGTGCCTTTTGCCAAACCGTTGCCATAACGTCTTGTGCCACTTCCTCGGCCAACGTATCGCTGGTCCCGGATTTCATCAGAAAGCCCTTCAACCGCGGCGCGAAATGTCGGAACAGCTCGGCGAACGCCTTGCGATCCTGCGCATCCCGAACCTGCACCAAAAGCCTGACCCATTTCAGATCATCTTCCGCGCGGCCTTGGGCCTGTTTTGCGACTGCCACCGATCAAGCGCTCCGTTTACCTTCGTGCAGGTTGGCCTGCCGTCCAATCATAAGGAGGCCAACACCACGATGCATTAGGAAAGTTGCGCCCATCCTGTGCGTCACATCCCTGCTACGACACCTGCACAATAATGGATCACTTTGTGAACCACAAAATACCGTATCCAAGTAACATCTTTTTCAAAACGATCCGGTTCTCGAGCTGGCCCGTATCCAACACAACTACAGAGAGTGGGGAAGACCAACACATGCCGTTCGAAACCTTCAAAGGCGCACCCAAGCGCATCGCCGTCGTCGGGGCCGGGATCTCGGGGATGGGCGCTGCACATATGCTGTCGCGCCATAACAACGTCGTGCTTTTCGAGGCCGAAGATCGCCTTGGGGGCCACGCGCGAACGGTGATTGCGGGCAAGAACGGGGATCAGCCGGTTGATACCGGTTTTATCGTGTTCAACAACGTCAACTATCCCAATCTAGTGAAGCTTTTCACAGATCTGGATGTCCCCATCGCCAAAAGCGATATGAGCTTTGCCGCCTCGATCAATGGCGGCCAATTGGAATACGGCCTTCGGACGCTTGGGGCACTGTTTGCCCAGAAGAAGAACCTGACCAACCCCAAGTTTCTGGGCATGTGCCGCGATGTTCTGCGGTTCAACAAGCACGGCGAAGCACTGGCGACGGACCCCGAGATGACCATCGGGGACTTCTTGCAGGCGCTTGGGACAGGCGATTGGTTCCGCGACTATTACATCCTGCCTCTGTCGGGTGCGATCTGGTCGACGCCCGTCGAAAAAATCCTCGATTTCCCCGCCAAGGCGATGATCCAGTTCTTCAAGAACCATCATCTGATGGGCGTGACGGGCCAGCACCAGTGGTACACGGTCAAGGGTGGGTCCATCGAATACGTCAATCGTTTGGCGCAGGCGATGCATCGGCAGGGGGTCGAACTGCGGCTTGGCAGCCCGATTGATGCCGTCAAGCGCGCGGAAGGCGGCGCGATGGTCAAAGCCAAGGGCAGCGATTGGGAAGTATTCGACGAGGTGGTGTTTGCCACGCATTCGGATCAGGCCCTTGCCCTGATGGCCGATCCCAGCCCGGCAGAACAGGCCGCCTTGGGCGCGATCAAGTACCAACCCAACACAGCGGTCTTGCATGCGGACGCGCGGATGATGCCGCAGCGGCGCGTGTGCTGGTCTTCTTGGAATTACGTCGAACCCGCCGGGCCGAAGCCGGATCGCATCGACCTGACCTATTGGATGAACTGCCTGCAGCCGATCCCCGAAAGCGACCCGCTGTTTGTCACGCTGAATTCGAACACACCGATCCGCGAAGACCTGATCTATGATGAAGCCACGTTCATGCATCCGGTCTATGATGTTGCCGCGCAGCACGGGCGCGAGGCGATTTCATCCATGCAAGGGATGCGGAACACTTGGTTCTGTGGCGCTTGGATGAAGAACGGCTTCCACGAAGACGGTCTGGCCAGCGCAGTTGACGTCGTCACGGCCATGGCAGACCGCAGCCAAGCAGAGCCTGTCGCCGCATGAGTTGTCTGCTGGATCACGTAAAAGGGGCCACCTTCCACGGGCGCACGGGCGCGGTGGAAAACGCCTTCAAGTACTCGATTGACTATGTCCTGATCGACCCCGAGGCAGAAGCCACCTGCAAGCGGCCGGCCTTGTTTTCGCGCAACCGGCGCAATGTTGCGGCGCTCTATGACCAAGACCATGGCGGTGTCCCTGGAAAGGGCCAAGGCGTCGATTGGGTCCGCGATATCCTGCATGTGCATGGGCTGGACGTGGCGGACGGGCAAATCCTGCTGTTGGCGCAGCCCCGTTTCTGGGGCCACGTGTTCAACCCGGTCAGTTTCTGGCTGGTCCACGACACGGACGGTGCCTTGCGCGTTGTCATCGCCGAAGTGACCAATACCTTCGGGGATCGCCATTCCTATCTGTGTCACCACGAGGATCTGCGCCCGATCACCCGGTCGGACCTGCTGCAAGCACAGAAGATTTTCCACGTTTCGCCGTTCCAGCCGATCGAAGGGGATTACACCTTCCGCTTCGATATCTCTGACGAACGGGTCGGGGTTTGGATCAATTATCGCACGGGGAACGAAGGCCTTTATGCGACGCTGACGGGCAAGCGGGCCCCGCTGACCAATCTGTCCATCCTTCAGTCTGTGCTGCGCCGTCCGCTTGGGTCCCGCCGTGTCTTGGGCCTGATCCACTGGCAGGCGCTGAAACTTTGGTGGAAAGGCGCTGGATACCGGGCCCGTCCCGAACCGCCCGCCAAGGAAGTGTCGTGAATGCAGAATGCCCGCGCAGATGCTTTGCCTGCCTATGCGCTGTTTGCCGCGATGCTGGCATCGGCGGGTCTGCCGATCTACATCCACGCGCCTAAATTCTTCGTCGATAGCTATGGCGTAAGCCTTGCGTCCTTGGGGGCGGTCTTGTTCGGCTTGCGGTTGCTTGACGTGGTACAGGACCCTGCCTTTGGATGGCTGGCCGACAAGACCCGCAATCACCGGACGCTGACCGTGCTGGTGGCGGTGGTTGTGTTGGCAGCATCGATGCTGGGGCTTTTTGCCGTTACACCCCCCGTGGCCCCGCTTCTGTGGTTCGCGCTGTGTCTGACGGGCTTGTTTTCGGCGTTTTCCTTCCTGACGATTTGCTTTTACGCGCAAGGCGTCACCAAGGCCGAGATCATGGGCGGCGGGCATGTCCGTTTGGCCGCTTGGCGCGAAACGGGCGCGCTGTTGGGGGTTTGCGTGGCTGCGGCCGCCCCGACCTTGTTGCTGGGGTTCTCGTCGCCATTTGCCCTGTTCGCCGCCGGGTTCGGGGTGGTCTGCGTGCTGGCCTATTTGGCGATGCGCAAGCAATGGGTGGCCAGTTCGATTGCAGGCGAAACCGGCTTCCGCGACGTGCTGCGCGATGCCACCGCCCGGCGTTTGTTGCTGATCGCGCTGGTGAATGCAGCACCTGTCGCCGTGTCTTCGACGCTGTTTCTGTTCTTCGTCGAAAGCCGCCTCTTGGCCCCCGGATGGGAAGGTCCGCTGTTGCTGTTGTTCTTTCTGGCAGCGGCGGCGTCCGCGCCGGTTTGGGGGCGGCTGGCCGAACGATACGGGGCCAAGACCATCCTGTTGTTGGCGATGGTTCTGGCGATCCTGTCCTTCGGATTTGCGGCGGCCTTGGGGCCGGGGGATACCCTGCCCTTTGCCCTGATCTGTCTGGCATCCGGGGCAGCGCTTGGGGCCGATCTGACCCTTCTGCCCGCCATTTTTGCCCGCCGCATGGCGGTGATCGCCCCAAACGCCGCACAAGCCTTCGGCCTGTGGTCGTTCGTGTCGAAATTCACCTTGGCTTTTGCAGCTGTGACGCTTCTGCCGCTGCTCGAAAGCGCTGGGTTCACCTCAGGGGCGTCCAATCCCGCGCAAGCGCTGACGCTGCTCAGCGCGCTTTATGCATTGGTGCCCTGCGCCTTGAAACTGATTGCGATTGGCCTGCTGGCCACAACGCGCTTACCGGAGGCTTGACCATGTCCCCATTCGTTTCGTTCCTGCTTGGCAGTTTGCTGACCGTCGCCTTGGGCGTTGTCTTGGCGCGCTACATCAGCTTCCGCGCCCAGACGCCCGACGATTATGCCGCGCTGACCCCGACCTTGGATATTCGTGAGAAGCTGAACGGACCCATCCTGTGCGAAGGGATCATCTATGGCCCCACGGGACGCGTGTCGTCGCGGTTCGTGGCGGATTTCGACGCAAGCTGGAATGGCGATACGGGCGTCATGACGGAACACTTCCGCTATGACAGTGGATCGATCCAAGATCGGGAATGGACCCTCAGGCTGCAAGCTGACGGCAGTATCCTTGCGGATGCGCCGGATTTGGTTGGCACCGGCAAGGGACGCCAATCGGGATCGAGCGTGGTTCTGAACTATCGGATCCGGCTTCCGGAAAGCTCGGGCGGGCATGTGCTGGATGTCACGGACTGGATGTATCTGACGGAAAATGGGACCATCATGAACCGTAGCCAGTTCCGCAAATTCGGGATCAAGGTCGCCGAATTGGTGGCCACCATGCGGCAGGTCCCGGCGACCGCGACGGATACCCGGTCGCAAGACCGCAATGAAGACAATCGGGCAGCTTGAACGCCCGTCAGGAGTTTTTCGTGAGAGATTGGCAAGGCAAGCGCTACTGGCTGGTAGGTGCATCCGAAGGATTGGGGCGCGAGGTGGCATTGCACCTAAGCCGCCTTGGGGTCGAAGTGATCCTGTCCGCCCGCAGCGAAGCCCGCTTGCAGGAACTGGCCGCTGAATTGCCCGGCAAGTCACAAGTGGTGACGGTCGATATTTCCGATCTGCAATCGGTCAAATCCGCCGCCGAGGCAGTTGGGCAGATCGACGGTGTCGTGTTTCTGGCGGGTGTTTATTGGCCGCAAGCTGCGCAGGACTGGAACCTCGAAGAGGTGGAAGCCATGTGCGACATCAATTTCACCGGTGCCGCGCGGGTTGTCGGGGCCGTTATCGGACCCATGGTTCAGCGCGACGCAGGCCATATCGTTCTGACAGGGTCGCTGTCGGCGTTCGGCGGTCTGCCCGGCGCCATCGGGTATGCCGCGTCCAAGAGCGGGCTGCAAAGTCTGGCCGAGTCCATGCATTGCGATCTGCGCAAGACGGGCGTTCAGGTGCAGGTTATCAATCCCGGCTTCATCCGCACCCGACTGACCGACAAGAACGACTTCAACATGCCCTCCATCATGGAACCGGAAGACGCCGCGCGGCAGATGGTCGAATTCATGGGGACCGACCGGTTTCGCAAAAGCTATCCGGGATGGTTTGCCTTGTTCTTCCGCCTCAGCGCTTTGTTCCCGGACTGGCTGTATTTTCGGGTCTTCGGGGCAGGGGGCAAATAGCCGCTTCGCTGGGGGGTTGCGCCCACCCCGTGTTTCGCCTGACAGTCAGGCCGACCTATCAGGGAGGCTGTCATGCTTGAAATCAGCACCGGAAAACTTGTCCGGGTCATTGCCTTGGCGCGGGAAAACGGCCCCGATTCCGTGCATCTGCATGATTACATCGCCGGCATGAACGAGGACGAGAAGACAAGCCTTGTTGCCTGCATGTGGATTGGCCGGGACAGCTTTGATGCCGAGGATCTGGAAGAAGCCATGTTGACCGCGCGCCAAGAAGCCAGCGCGCCGACGGAAGAATACCTAAGCGGCATTCCCGAACTGGCCGATTATCTGGAAAGCGGAATGGACGCGCTGGGTATCGATGTGGCCGATGCCGAAGACCACCTGAGGGATTAGTCTAACCAAAGGGCAAGGCCGTTGGTTGGCCCTGCCACAAGTCGGACCCGTCAGGCCAAGTGATCGACAATCTCCAGATGCTGGCTGAGGTCGGCAACATGGCCCAGCCAATCGGCCACCAAGGCCGGGTCCTTTGGTGCGGCGCTGACACCTGCGCCAATCTGACCGTCCATCACGGCCTCAACCGCAAGGCTGACGGGCACCGATACAAGCCGGGCCATCGCGGTCACACCTTCGGCCCCCCAAGCGTCCAGCACATAGGTCTTGTGCCATAGGGTTTGGGTGCCGGCGTCCACCTTCAGATCGACACACAGAACAACCCGGTCAGGTTCGCCTGCATCATAGGCGTTTTCGGCCCAGAATTGGTCCGACATCTGCTGCAGCCGCGCGTCACCGGAGGACCCGCTGAGCGTTTCGATTTCTGCGAACACGTCCTTCCACGCTTCGGCCCAGCCGTTCAGGCGCAAGGTGCCCCGGACGAAGGTTTGTGTGTTCCAGTCAGGCCCGAAATCGTACTGCGCCATGAAAGGCAGGGAGTCGCGGTTCGGATACACCTCGAAGCTTTCCGGCGTGGGCAAGGGCGCGGCATAGGTGCTGATGGCATCCCATGGGCGCGCCACATCCAGCGGCTTGCCTTCGCGCAGCGATCGAGACGGGGATCGCAAGGCCTTTAGAACGCCCAGCGGTGACCAACTGAACTTGTACCGAAACGGGTTCGGCGTTTTCGGAATGCCGCCGCAATAGCTGAGGAAATGGTGCGCATGGGTCGGGTCGAAGGCGCCGGACGAGGTGTAATCCGCCACCAGCGCATGGGCCATCAGGTGATCAATACCCGGGTCCAACCCGACTTCGTTTACCAAGGCAACGCCCGCATCGCGCGCCGCGCCGTCCAACGCGCGCATCTCGGGTGCGATGTAGCTGGAGGACACGAAATGTGCGCCCTTGGTGATGCACAGCTCGGCCAAAGGAACATGCCAATCCCCCGGCAACATGGAGACGACCACATCACCCGGGGTTAGCTGTTGCGCCAAACTGTCGATCTCGAAAACGGCGATGCGGTCTGTCAGGTCCCCCACAGCGTCTTTTGCCTTTTGGGTGGTCCGGTTCCAGACCTGCACATCATGGCCTGCCAACAATAGGCGTCTTAGACCGGGGACCGCGCTTAGCCCGGTTCCGCACCAATGGATCGTCATACGCGCCTCCGTTATCCGCGATGGTCTTCGAACAGGGTCCGGGCCCGCGCCCAGACCGGGGCATCAAGATCGCCCAAGGTCCTCAAAGTGGGCAGCAACTGCCCGGCATAGTCTTCGCTGCTTTCAACCGGCAGAAGCGATGGCAGATTGTCAATCGCCGTCACATCCAAGATCGGACTTGTTGCCACGCGCAAGGCGGGTGCATCCCAGTCCGTTGTGCGGTCATAGACCTTGATCGGGGAAAAATCACTGCCGGGGTCGCAGGCGATATCGCCGATCACGCTGAGACGTCGCTTGGCGGTCAGCGCGGATGCAGGCACAAACACCGGGGTGCCGGGGCTGGCGAAGATGCAATTCAGAAAAATGTCATGCGCCAAGACCTCGGGGAAGGGGCCGCCATGGGCGGTCTCGGCCATATCCCAATCCGTCGTAGGCACCCCCATTGCGCGGCACAGGTCCCGCGCGCCGGTGCCAACGCGCCCAAGGGCCCCGATCACGATGGCGCTGGGGCGCGAAGCGGGCAGGCTTGCCTGCAGATCGGCCAGCAGCGCATTGGCATTTGCATAGGTGCCGACCGGGCCGCAGATATCGCCGCGTTGCTGGGCGTCCCAGCATTTCAGCGCCACCGCCGCGCCTGCATAGCCTGCCCAATACCCAAAAGCGGCCACGCGGCGACCCGTGTCATCGACAAGGTATTCCAGATCATACAACGTCCCGCCGCCGGCCTTGAAACGGTCCAGCAAGACCCGCCCGGCGGCTTGGCCCTTGTAGGCATGCCCGAACATGATGTGTCGATGGGGCAGGGGGGTGCCGTCGTCGGGCAATTCCTTCAGCCCGAAGATGATCGCGTCCGCTGGCGCATTGGGCCAGCTGTTCTCATCGGCAATTTCGGCCCCAGCCGCGCGGTAGCCGTCAATCGGGATCGCGCGCACGGAGGACGCTTCGACCGTCACGCGGATGCCCTGCGCGATCAGCGCCGCGACGCCTTCGGGTGTAATCCCGACCCGATCCTCGTTCGGGCGTTGCTCGGCCCGGACCCATAGATGCGTCATCGTCGGTCTCCGTCAAATATAGGTGCGGGCATGGGCGCGGTCTGGTCGGTCCAGATGCGGGGTTGCGTTGAACCCATCCATGAAATTGCCGTGGTCCAGCATTTCGATCCGGTGCATCGACGCGTTGCAGGTGTGCAGTACCAGTTTGACCCAGCCGTGGGTGTCCAAGTTCATCACGTTGCGCATGACCGACCCAATCACCCCGGCCGAGGTAACGATCAGCGTGCGGCGTCCGGTGGACCCGGCTTCGTTCAGGGCATCGCGCACCCGGGCCTGAAACGCATCGAAGCGTTCCGGCGCGCCGTCAATCCGGTCTTCCCGCCAAGCTTCAAAGACCTTTGGCGCGTGTTCGGCAAAATCATCGGGCTTGTGCGGGAAAGGCAGGCCGTGTTCATCCTCCATCGCTTTGGACAGGGCGAAGTAGTCCAGTTCATTCCAGCGCGGATCAATTTCCAGAACGTCGCCATAGCCCATCCCGGTCGCGGTATCGCGCTGGCGCTTCAGCGCGCCGGAAATCACCCGGTCGAAGCGCGGGTTGTGATCTCGCAACCATTCCCCAAGCCAGGTCGCCTGCTGGGTGCCCAAAGGGCTTAGCCGATCATAGCTTTCCGCATCGCGCGCCGCGGAATTGGCCTGTCCGTGGCGTACTAGGATGATCTCGGCCATGATGGCTCCTTCTTGGAATTAGACCGGGCGCAGAATAGGCAGGCAGTTCGTGGGGGCAAGGCGCAAAACGGCTGGAACGGTCGCGCCTTTGGGCCAGCATGCGTGAGGGGTCAAGCGGCGCGTAGGTGCGCGCCCGGGCGCCGCAAACGCCAAGGCGTCTAGAGGCCTGCCAAGGTCCGGAGTTCGGGCAGGTAGGCCGCCGCTGCCATCCCAACCGCCGCGCCGATGATCAAGCGCAGCAAACGGGGGAAGAACACGGGCATGTAGCCTGCCAGCAGCGCGCAAACGATGCCATAAAAGGCCAGTGTTACAGGGTCTAGTACCGGGGTCATGCCGAACCTTACCACGGCGATGGGTTTGTGCATCTCTTATTATATGAACGACCGTTCAAAAAAATCATTTGACGAGAATCGCCTCTCGCGCGCACTATCCTAACAAGACCCACCTAAAGGCGGGCGGCCGGGGCACCGGCGAGGGAGGAAATGCACCATGGCTGGATCAGCGACCGCAGGTCCGCTGGATACCATTCCGCGCCTCATGGCGCGCAATGCGCAGGTCTATGCAACCAAGGCCGCGTATCGCGAAAAGGAATACGGGATCTGGCAAAGCTGGACTTGGGCCGAAGCCCAAAGCGAAACCCGTGCCTTGGCGCTGGGGTTTCTGGAATTGGGCGCGCAGCAGGGCGATCACATCGCGATTATCGGGCGCAACAGACCGTATCTTTACTGGGCCATGGTGGCGGCGCAGATGGTCGGGGCAGTTCCCGTGCCGCTGTATCAAGACGCGGTCGGTGAAGAAATCGCCTATGTTCTGGACCACTGCGGGGCCCGCTTCATTGTGGCGGCGGACCAAGAACAGGTCGACAAGGTTCTCGAGGTTCAGGACCGTCTGCATGGTCTGGACCATATGATCTATCTCGATCCGCGCGGCATGCGGAAATACGATCATGGCAAGCTGACCCAGTTTCAGGTCGTGCAGGCAAAAGGGCGGGAACACGAAGCCAAGCACGCCGCCGAACTTGCCAAACGGCTGGAAGGCCAATCCGCCGAAGATACCTGCGTGATGCTTTATACGTCGGGCACCACGGGAAAACCGAAGGGTGTGGTTCTGTCGAACCACAACATCATCGAAACCGCCAAGAACAGTTCGGCCTTCGACAAGCTGCGCGCGGAAGACGAGGTTCTGGCCTATCTGCCGATGGCTTGGGTGGGCGATTTCATCTTCTCGATCGGGCAGGCCTATTGGACAGGGTTCTGCGTGAACTGCCCTGAATCCGCCGACACCATGATGACCGATCTGCGCGAGATCGGCCCGACCTACTACTTTGCCCCGCCACGCATCTTCGAAACCCAGCTGACCAATATCATGATCCGGATGGAAGACGCTGGGTCCTTCAAGAAATGGATGTTTGATCGTTACATGGCGGTGGCCCGTCGGGTCGGGCCCGCCATTCTGGATGACAAGCCGGTATCGTTGAAGGATCGGCTGTCTTATCGGTTGGGCGAATTTCTGGTCTACGGTCCGTTGAAGAATGCGCTGGGCTTTACCCGCGTCCGGGTCGGCTACACCGCAGGCGAGGCCATCGGGCCCGAGATCTTCGATTTCTACCGGGCGCTGGGGATCAACCTGAAGCAGCTTTATGGTCAGACCGAAGCCAGCGTCTTTATCACCCAGCAGCCCGACCACGAGGTGCGCCCCGACACCGTTGGCGTGCCCTCGCCGGGCGTGGAAATCCGGATCGCTGATACGGGCGAGGTGTTTTATCGGTCGCCCGGTGTGTTCGTCGAATACTATAAGAATGCCGAGAGCACGGCATCGACCAAGGATGCGGATGGCTGGGTCGCGACGGGCGACGCAGGCTTTATCGAAGAAGGCACCGGACATCTGCGGATCATCGACCGCGCCAAGGATGTGGGAAAAATGGCCGACGGGCGGCTGTTCGCCCCCAAATATGTCGAGAACAAACTGAAGTTCTATCCAAACATCCTGGAAGCGGTCGTCTTCGGCAATGGCCGCGATTATTGCACCGCCTTTATCAATATCGACCTGACCGCCGTCGGGAATTGGGCCGAACGGAACAACATCGCCTATGCCAGCTATCAGGAATTGTCCCAGCACCCGCAGGTGATCGCGCAGATCAAGGACCATATCGGCGAGGTCAACGCCTCGGTTGCCCAAGACGAAATGCTATCGGGCTGCCAGATCCACCGCTTCCTGGTACTGCACAAGGAATTGGACGCGGATGATGGCGAGCTGACCCGCACCCGCAAGGTGCGCCGCCGCATCATTGAAGAGAAGTTCGCGGACCTGATCGGGGCCCTCTACGACGGCGCGGCCGAGATCA
>CAZIKH010000002.1:44302-46532 GCA_964539755.1 uncultured Dinoroseobacter sp.
ATTGGCGGCACGGTGATGGAGATGCGGGATATTACCCTGAAATTCGGAGGGGTTACCGCGATCAAGGACATCAGTTTCGACATCCGCGAAGGCGAGATCCGGGCGATCATCGGCCCGAATGGCGCGGGCAAGTCGTCGATGTTGAACGTGATCTCGGGCTTTTACACGCCGCAGATTGGCGAAATCTGGTATCGCGGCAAGAAGCGCCCGCCGATGAAGCCGTATCAGGTGGCGCGGCAAGGGATCGCGCGGACATTCCAGAACATCGCCCTGTTTGAAGGGATGACGGTGCTGGACAACGTCATGACCGGGCGGCTGACGCATATGAAATCCTCGATCTTGTCCCAAGCCCTGTGGTGGGGTGGGGCCCAGAAGGAGGAGATCGCGAACCGCGAGAAGGTCGAGAAAGTCATTGATTTTCTTGAGATTCAGAACATCCGCAAGACGCCGGTCGGGCGTTTGCCCTATGGCCTGAAGAAGCGCGTGGAACTGGCGCGCGCCTTGGCGGCGGACCCGAAAATCCTGCTGCTGGACGAACCCATGGCAGGCATGAACGTCGAGGAAAAAGAGGACATGTCCCGCTTTATCCTTGATGTGAATGACGAATTTGGAACCACCATCGTTCTGATCGAACATGACATGGGGGTGGTGATGGACCTGTCGGATCGGGTGGTCGTGATGGATTACGGCAAGAAGATTGGCGACGGTCCCCCGGACGAAGTGCGCAACAATCAAGACGTGATCGACGCCTATCTGGGGGTCTCACACTGATGAAAAAGCCGGGTCTGTTTCACGTCGGTATTGCGTCGGTCTGGCATCGGTGCGCGATCCGTATCGGGTTAGGAAAGGGTTAAGCATGGACCTTCTGTCGAAAATCTTCGTCGAACCCTTCGCCGACATGGTCGCGGCCCCCGATTTCCTGATGCAGGTGATCTGGGAGGGGCTGGTGTCGGGTGTGCTTTATGCGCTGATCGCGCTGGGCTTCGTCCTGATCTTCCGCTCCAGCCGCATCTTCAACTTCGCGCAAGGGATCATGGTGGTGTTCGCCGCGCTGACCTTGGTCGGGCTGCACGCGATGGGAATCCCGGCTTGGGTTTCGGTGGCGCTGACACTGGTGGTGATGTTCATCATCGCGGTCGCCATCGAACGGATCGTGCTGCGGCCCTTGGTCGGGCAACCCGACATCATCCTGTTCATGGCCACCATCGGGATCACCCTGTTTCTGGTCGGTACCGGCGAGACGATCTTCGGCGGCGAGAACAAGGTGATGATCACCAAGGAACTGGGTATCCCGACCGGCGATACGGTGCTGGAACCCTTTGGCGGGTTCCTGTTGCTGCAACATCTGGACATCACGGTGGTGGTGTCGGCGGCGCTGCTTGTCTGCGCGCTGCTGCTGTTCCTGAACAAGACGCAGATGGGCCGCGCGATCCGGGCGCTGGGCGACGACCATCAGGCCGCTTTGTCGGTGGGGATCAGCCTGCAAACCATCTGGGTGCTGGTCTGGTTCGTGTCGGGCATCATCGCGCTGGTGACGGGCATTGCGTGGGGCGCGCGGGCGGGTGTGTCCTTCGCGCTGGAAATCATCGCCTTCAAGGCGCTGCCGGTCTTGATGCTGGGGGGGCTGGAATCGATCACGGGGGCCATCGTCGGCGGTCTGGCCATCGGCATTCTGGAAAAACTGTTCGAGATCTACTGGGGCCAGCCCTTGTTGGGCGGCAATACCGAGGTCTGGTTCGCCTATGTGCTGGCGCTGATCGTGCTGTTGTTCCGCCCGCAGGGCCTGTTCGGCGAGAAGATCATCGAACGCGTCTAATCCATCCCCGAACCCCGGCCCCGGCGGTTCGCATCCGAAAAGGGAGAAAGTGAGATGAAGAAGAAACTGATTGCCCTGATCGCGGTGATCGCATGGTGCAGTTTCTGGGCGTTCGGCGTCTTGGCGTTGACGGCCCCGGAAGGGGGGCAGGTCGTGCCGCTGATGATCGTCGCCTTCGCGGGCATGGTCGGCGGGGTCTTGGCGACGCTGTGGCTGCAAAAGCGGGACTACAAGGACCTGATGACGGGCAAGGTCTGACGGTGGTTTCCAAGCTGATCTCCAGCGCGGGCCTGATGGCCTTGGTGATCGGCATCCTGATGGCCTTCGGGCCGGATGGCATACGCTGGCTGTGGCTGGCGGGCGGCATCGGGGCAGCCGGAGGGCTGTTCTGGATCGCCGGAGAGGTTGGGAGGA
>CAZIKH010000003.1:0-28847 GCA_964539755.1 uncultured Dinoroseobacter sp.
GTCGCCATATCGGCAATCGAATAGTCGCCGACCAGATAGTCGCGGCCTTCCAGGCGGGTATTCAGCACCTCCATCAACCGGCGGCTTTCGTCGACATAGCGCTTGATTGCGAACGGGTCTTCCTGGCCGTTTGGGGCGGCGATCCGCTGAAAATACATCGCTTGCCCCATCATCGGACCCACATGGCCCACTTGGAAGAACAGCCATTGCAACGTCTCGGAGCGTGTCACCGGGTCGTCCGACAGAAACCGCCCGTATTTCTGGGCCAGATGCCAAAGGATCGCGCCGCTTTCAAAGATCGCGCGGCCTTCGCTGTGGTCTTCGATGGTGGGGATCTTTCCATTCGGGTTCAGGCGCAGATAGGCCGGGGATTTCTGTTCGTTCTTGGCGAAATCAAGGAAGGTCAGGTCATAAGGCACGCCCAGTTCTTCAAGCAGGATCACCGGCTTGTAGCCGTTCATTGTGGCGGCGGTGTAAAGATGGATGTCGGGCTGCAACATATCGGGTCCTTGTGTCGTGGGTCCGCTGCATCCTGCAACGGGGAATGGCCCCTAGGTGTGGCCATAGGTAACAAAGAACAACCAGTATATTTTTCGTAACCTAGTGCGGTCAAAGGAGGTGGTGATGGATGCGCGGATCGACGTGGATGAAAAAGGGCGCAAACATGTGCACGATGCGTGCAGGGACCCCTGCCCGATCGAGCGCGGTATGCGGGTCATCGGTGGCAAATGGACCGGTTCGATCCTTTGGCATCTCAAGGATGGTCCGGTCCGTTTCAACGATCTGTCGCGCATGGTCGGCGGTGCGTCCAAGCGGATGATCTCGGAACGCCTTCGCCAGCTTGAAGCGCAAGGATTGGTTGCACGCCACGTGATGCAGACGGCACCGGTTTCGGTTCAGTACGAGATCACCGATCTTGGCCGCACGGCGCTGGGGTTTCTGGAGGAACTGCGACGGTGGAGCGAGAGCTTGCCCGCAGGTCTGCGCGATCCCTGATCCGACCCTGGCAGGTCCCCCAAACAGGGGTGCGGGCGCACAAGCCCCTCAAACCCCGATGGCCTTATAGGCTTCGGCCACTTGCGTAATGGCCAAGGCATACGCCGCCTCACGCAGGGTTTCGTGGCCTGCCCCTTGGGCTTCGACGATCCGCGACAGGGTCCGGCGCATGATTTCTTCTAGGCCGGATCGCACCATGTCGATTTCGGTCGGTCCTGCCAGATAGCGTTCGCCGCCTGTCCATTCGATCGATGTGCCAACCGCCCGCTCGATCGAGGTGGTCAGCATCCTGTGGCCCTTTTCGTGGTATCTGCGTTCCATCAACCCGAAGGGCATATGGCCAAGGTTCTTGACCCATTCGAAATAGCTGACGACGACGCCACCCGCATTGGCATAAAGGTCCGGAAGGATCGGAATCCGCCGGTCGTTCAGGATACGGTCGGCTTCGGCCGTGCAGGGACCGTTGGCGGCTTCGACGATAAGCTTGGCTTTGATCGTTTGGGCCAGGTCCTTGTCGATGACGCCCTCAAGGGCCGCTGGGATCAGGATATCGCACGGGCAGGTCAGCGCGTCTTTGGCGGGGGCCATGGATGTTGCCCCTTCAAACCCAGCGATGCTGCCCGTGGCGTCACGGTGCTGGATCAGGGCCGCAATGTCGATCCCGTCGGCATTCTGCAGAACCACATCGCGTTCGATGATCCGTGTGATGCGACAGCGGTCCTCGGTGCTGAGGAACAGCGCGACATGCGACCCGACATTGCCGAACCCCTGAACCACAACCGTGCGACCCGCCAGCCGCACATCTCCAAAAACGGGTGTGACAAGCGAAGGCGTGTCGAAGAATGCCTGAATGGCGTATTGAACGCCGCGTCCGGTGGCCTCGATCCGGCCCTCGATCCCGCCGCCGCCCAAGGGCTTGCCCGTCACGCAGCCCAGCCCGTTGATGTCGTCGGGCCGCAAGCGTCGGTATTCGTCGGCAATCCACATCATCATGCGTTCATTCGTGCCGACATCCGGCGCCGGGACGTTCATGGCTGAATCCAGAAACCGATGCCGGATCAGTTCCTGCGCGAAGCGGCGGGTGATCTTTTCCAGTTCGGTTTCCGTCCAGTCGGTTGGGTCGATCCGCAGCGCCCCTTTCGAGCCGCCATAGGGGATGCCCACCAGCGCGCATTTGTAGGTCATCAGGGCGGCAAGCGCCTCGACCTCTTCCAGCGCGCAATCGGGTGCGAACCGAAGGCCGCCCTTGGCAGGGGCGTGGTGCGTCGAATGTGCCGACCGCCAACCCGTGAAGGTGTGCATCTGGCCGCGCAGGCGCACCCCGAAGCGTGTTGTATAGGTCGCGTTCGCCACCTTGATCTTTTCGGCCAGACCGTTTGGCAGCGTCAGCTTTGCCGCGGTCTGATCGAAAAAGGTTTCGACGTCTGACAGGAACCCGGCGGTCATTCCGCCGCCTCGTGATGCATGTGCGCAGGCGATCCGAACCCGCCACCGCCCGGTGTCTGCATCAAGAAGACATCCCCCGCAGAAAGGGCGGCCTGATCATTGCCGCCAAGCGTTTCGATCCTGCCATCTGCGCGCAGCACCGCGTTCTTGCCCGGTGCCCCTTCGCCGCCCCCGGCCACGCCGAACGCCCGCGTTTCGCGATGCGACGACAGGATCGTCACCGTCATCGGCTCCAGAAATTCCAGCGCGCGCTCGATCCCGTCGCCGCCCCGCCAGCGGCCTGCGCCGCCGGACCCGGTGCGGATGGCAAAGCGGCGCACGCGCACCGGGAAGCGGGTTTCCAGCACCTCGGGGTCGGTCATCCGGGTGTTGGTCATGTGCGAATGCACCGCCGAACAGCCGTCGAACCCGTCGCCCGCGCCGGTGCCGCCGCAGATCGTTTCGTAATTCTGCCAGCGGTCGTTGCCATAAACGAAGTTGTTCATC
The DNA here is from genome assembly GCA_964539755.1 of uncultured Dinoroseobacter sp. Taxonomy (GTDB): domain Bacteria; phylum Pseudomonadota; class Alphaproteobacteria; order Rhodobacterales; family Rhodobacteraceae; genus Dinoroseobacter. The sequence continues at coordinate 2,929 of CAZIKH010000003.1, forward strand.
GTGCCCTGGCTGCCCGCGATCACGCCCACCGCGCCGTATAGGGCATCGGCGATGGCTTGGCTGACTTCGGTATTCCCCGATATCACCGCCGCCGGGTAGCGCGGATTGATGAACGACCCTTCCGGCGCGATGATGCGGATCGGTTTCAGGCAGCCTTCATTCATTGGGATCGTGCTGCCCACCAGCGTGCGGAAGACATAGAGCACCACCGCCCGGCAGATCGCCAGCGGTGCGTTGTAGTTCAGCGTGTCCTGATCCGAGGTGCCGGTGAAATCCACAAGGGCGGTGCGGGCGCGCTTGTCCACAGAAATGGCAACTTCGATCTTCGCACCGCTGTCCAGCGGGTAGGTGAAGCGCCCGTCCTCCAGCGCGTCCAGCACGCGGCGCACGGATTCCTCGGCATTGTCCTGCACATGGGTCATGTAGGCCTTGACCACATCGCGCCCGAACTGGGCCACCGCTTTGGCCAGTTCCCCCGCGCCGGTCGCGTTTGCGGCGATCTGCGCGGTCAGGTCGGCCATGTTCTGGTCCACGTTGCGGCAAGGATAGGCCCCCGAGGACAACAGCGCCCGCGTCTCGGCCTCTTGCAGCCGACCTTGGCGCACCAGCGCGAAATTGCGGATCAGGATGCCTTCCTCGTCGATATGGCGGCTGTCGGGCGGGGCAGATCCCGGCGTCTTGCCACCGATATCGGCGTGATGCCCGCGCGAGGCGACGACAAAGTCGATCTCGGTCCCGGTTGCATCGAAGACCGGGGTCACGACGGTCACGTCCGGCAGATGCGTGCCGCCATTGAACGGATCGTTCATCATGAAGACATCGCCGGGCCGGATGCGTCCCGCGTTTTCGCGCAGGATGGTGCGGACACTGGCGCTCATGGAACCCAGATGCACCGGCACATGCGGGGCGTTGGCCACCAGATCGCCATCTGCATTGAACAGTGCGCAGGAAAAATCCAGCCGCTCGCGGATATTGACCGAGGCCGAGGTCTTGGCCAGCGTCGCCCCCATCTGTTCGGCGATCGACATGAACAGGTTGTTGAACACCTCCAGCATGATCGGATCGACGCGGGTGCCGATGGCTTCGGACCGCTCAAGCGCCACGACGCGCCGCAGCACCAAGGCCCCACCCGCCACACCTTCGGCCACCCATCCCGGTTCGACCACCGTCGTGCCCGTGGGTTCGGTGATGATGGCTGGGCCGGGAATGCGCGCCTCGGGGCCCATTCGGGTGCGGTCATGGACGGGCACATCGGTATGGTGCCCATCGATCCACATCCGGGCGGTCCCTTGCAATCCATCGCCCGGCGGCGTGTCTGGCAAGGTGGCGGACGCGCCCGACCCACCGATGGCCTCGACCGAGATCATTTCCGCGATCACATCGTCGGTTTCGGGGCGGAAGCCGAATTCGGCGGCATGCTGGGCGCGAAACGCTTCGATCATCGTCTTGGCGTCGGCCAGTGCAACGGGCAGCGCCGTTTGCGAGGACCCCGCCCGCAGGTAGACCCGCGTCTTGATATCGATCCGCGCTGGGTCCACGCCTTGATGGATCAGGTCCGCCTGCGCCGCCCGGGCCAAGGGATCGGCGGCGGCGTGCAAAACTGCCGTGTCGGTAACCGCGACATCCATCTGCGCCTCGCGCATGGCGATCATATCCGCCAGCCCCATCCCAAGCGCCGACAGAACGCCCGCGAACGGGTGCAGATAGACCGACGTCATGCCTAGGGCGTCCGCGACCAGACAGGCATGCTGGCCGCCCGCGCCGCCAAAACAGTTCAGCGTGTAGCGGGTTACGTCATGACCGCGCGCGACGCTGATTTCCTTGATCGCGTTTGCCATGTTGTCGATGGCGATGCGCAGGAACCCTGTTGCCAGGTCTTCGACCGACATTCGCGCGCCGCCGGTTTCGCGTGCGATGGTGTCGGCCATGTCTTCGAATTTTGCCCGCGCCGCGTCGACATCCAGCGGGTCGGTGCCCGAGGGGCCGAACACCTTGGGAAAGCTGTCGGGTTGCACCTTGCCCAGCACCACGTTGCAATCGGTCACTGTCAGTGGCCCGCCCCGGCGATAGCTGGCCGGGCCGGGATTGGCGCCTGCGCTTTCCGGGCCGACCTGAAGCCGTCCGTCGCGGAAGGACAGAACCGACCCGCCGCCCGCAGCGACGGTGTGAATGTCCATCATCGGGGCGCGCATGCGCACGCCCGCGACCTCGGTTTCGAAGCTGCGCTCAAAGGTGCCCGCGTAATGGCAGACATCGGTCGAGGTGCCGCCCATGTCGAAGCCGATGATCTTGTCAAACCCGTCCCGGGCCGCCGTGGCAACCATGCCGACGACCCCGCCCGCTGGCCCCGACAGCAGCGCGTCGCGGCCATGGAACAGGTCAGCATCGGTCAACCCGCCATTGGACTGCATGAACATCAGGCGATCCACCTTGTCCGCGCCCAAGGCCGCGCGCACTTGGTTCACATAACGGCGCAGGATCGGCGTCAGATAGGCATCGGCCACCGTGGTGTCGCCCCGCGCCACCAGCTTGATCAATGGACTGCATTCATGGCTGAGCGAGACTTGTTCAAACCCTTGTTGAACGGCCATTTCGCCCAGTTTGCGTTCATGTTCGGGATTGCGATAGCTGTGCATGAACGCAACCGCGACCGACCGTATGCCACGCCCGTAAACCCGGGCCAGCGCTTCGCGCGCCGCCCGCAGATCAAGGGGGCGCACAACCTTGCCGTCCGCGTCCAGCCGTTCGTCCACTTCGACGACATCTTGATACAGAAGGTCCGGAAGCTGGATGTGCAGCGCAAACAGGTCCGGCCGATTCTGGTAGCCGATTCGCAAAAGGTCCCGGAACCCCTTTGTGATCAGCAGAACCGTGGGTTCCCCGTTTCGTTCCAGCAGGGCGTTGGTCGCCACCGTCGTTCCCATTTTCACGTCGCCAATCGTGTCGGCGGGGATCGGTTCCTGCGGGGACAGGCCTAGGATTTCACGGATACCTTGAACGGCGGCATCCTTGTAAGCCTCTGGGTTTTCGGAAAGAATCTTGTGGGTCTGAAGTGTGCCTTCGGGACTGCGCGCCACAATGTCGGTGAAGGTGCCGCCGCGATCGATCCAGAAGTCCCATTTTTTGTGCAACAGCGTGTTCATTGGTATCCCTCCGGCATAAATCTGTTGCTTTCGTTTCAAAACGCTGACAATTTGTCAACGTAATCCATGCGATCTGGCAGAGTTTCTGGACGGGCGCACCAACCAACAGGAGGGTTTCCAATGAAAAAGATCATCTATGCAGCGGCTTTGACCGCAGGCTTGGCCACCGCCGTTTCGGCGAACACGTGGGATATGCCCACGCCCTATGGCGATACGACATTCCACACCCAGAACATCGTTCAGTTCGCCGAAGACGTGGCAGCGGCAACCGATGGCGCGCTGTCGATCACCGTGCATTCGGCCGGATCCTTGTTTCCGCATGGCGAAATCAAGAACGTGGTCCGCGCCGGGCAGGTTCCCATCGGCGAGTTCTTTCTGTCGCGCCTTGTGAACGAAGACGCGGCCTATGGTCTGGACAGTCAGCCCTTCCTTGCGACCAGTTACGACGATGCCGCCCGCCTGTGGGAAGTGCAAAAGCCTGTCGTTGCCGACCTTCTGGCCGCACAAGGCCTGATGCCGCTATTCTCGGTGCCATGGCCCGCTCAAGGCCTTTATACCAACGGCGAAATTGCCACGGTCGAAGACTTGGCCGGGCTGCGTTTCCGGGCCTACAACGCGGCCTTGGAAGAATTCGCGACCCTTGCCGGGGCCGCGCCAGTGCAAGTCGAAGCCCCGAACATCCCACAGGCTTTCGCAACGGGACAGGTCGAAGCGATGATCACCTCGCCCTCCACCGGGGCGAATTCGACCGCTTGGGACTTTGTCAGCCATTATACCCCGATCAACGCTTGGGTGCCCAAGAACATCGTTGTGGTGAATGAACGCGCCTTCCGCCGTCTGCCCGAAGACGTGCAGGCAGCGGTTCTCGACGCCGCCGCCGCCGCAGAAGCGCGCGGCTGGGACATGTCCGCCGCCGAGGCGGATGCGCAAACCGCTGTTCTGGCCGAAAACGGTATGGTCATCTATCAGCCAAGCGCCGAACTGACGGCTGGTCTGCAGGCCATTGGGGCACAGATGCTGGAAAGCTGGCGCGCCGGTGCCTCCGAAGCGGCCTTGTCTGTCCTGACCGCGTATCAAGACTAACCCGGCCATGTGGTGGGTTTATGGCCCGCCACAGTCTGCCAAGTGGCCCGATGCCCGGTTCGATGAACCGGGGTCGGGTCCCACACAAGGGATATATCCATGCGAACCATACTTGACCGAACGTATCTTGGCGCAGCATGGATCGCTGCCTTTGTCATTCTGGCGATCGCCTGCCTTGTCAGCGCACAGGTTCTGTTGAACTTCCTGACCCGCGTGACCCCGCTGCCGCTGCCATCGACCATTCCATCCTATGCCGATTTTTCCGGGTTCATGCTGGCAGCCGCCACTTTTCTGGCCATGCCTTATACCTTCCGGTCGGGCGGCCATATCAAGGTGTCGCTGGTCACCGTTCGGCTGCCGGAAAAGGGGCAGCTTGTGGCCGAGATCTTTGCCTTGGCCGTCGGGGCCGTGCTGATTGCCTTTGCCTGCTACTACATTCTGGCGCTGGTCTACGAGAGTTGGCATTTCAACGACGTTTCCCCCGGTATCATCCCCATCCCGCTGTGGATTCCCCAGTGTTTCATGGCGCTTGGCATGATCCTGCTGTTGGTCGCGATTGTCGACAGCTTGGTCCAGACATGGCGTCGCGGGGCCCCCGTTATCGAAAACGCAGAGGAGGTCTGAACCCATGTCCGACCCTATGATTGGCCTCTTTCTGCTGGCGGTTCTGTTTGCCTTTCTTGCCAGCGGACTTTGGATCGCGCTGGCGCTGACCGGGGTCGGCGCGGTGGCACTGATGCTGTTCTCGAACGCACCTGTCGGGTTGGTCATGGCCACGACCTTCTGGGGCCACAGCCATTCCTGGGCCTTGACCGCGCTGCCGCTGTTCATCCTGATGGGCGAGATACTGCTGCGCTCGCGCCTCAGCCGGGACATGTTCAACGGGCTGGCGCCGTGGCTGGGCGGGCTGCCGGGGCGCCTGCTGCATGTCAACGTGCTGGGCTGCGCGATCTTTGCCGCCGTGTCGGGATCATCCGCCGCGACGGCGGCGACCATCGGCAAGATGTCGATCCCCGAACTGAAGGAACGCGGCTACCCCGAAAGCCTGATCCTCGGAACGCTGGCCGGATCGGCTACGCTAGGCCTCTTGATCCCACCATCGATCATCTTGATCGTCTATGGCGTTGCCACCGAACAATCCATCGCGCGGTTGTTCGTGGCGGGCCTGTTGCCCGGTGCGATGCTGGTAACCCTGTTCAGCCTGTATGTGGCAGTTCGGGCCTGGATGGACCCTGACCTGATCCCGCGCGCCGAAACGACGTTCAGCTTGCGCGAAAAACTATGGGAAGCGCGCGGCCTGATCCCCGTGGCACTGTTGATCGCGGGCGTGATCGGGGCGATCTACACCGGCCTTGCTTCGCCAACCGATGCAGCCGCACTGGGGGTTCTGTTCTCGATCCTGCTGGCGGTGGTGTCGGGCAGTTTCACGCGCGCCGACTTTCTCGATGCGCTTTTGTCGGCGGCGCGCACGTCTTGCATGATCGCCTTCATCCTGTTGGGGGCTGCCTTTCTGGCCGTCGCCATGGGCTTCACCGGCTTGCCGCGCAACCTTGCGTCCTGGATCGGCGAGATGGGCCTGTCGCCCTATGTGCTGCTGGCGGTGCTGACGCTGTTCTTCATCGTGCTGGGGCTGTTTCTGGACGGGATTTCGGTCGTGGTGCTGACCACGTCGATCATCATGCCGATGGTGCTGGCGGTGGGGATCGACCCGATCTGGTTCGGCATCTATCTTGTGCTTGTCGTCGAGATGAGCCAGATCACCCCGCCCGTGGGATTCAACCTGTTCGTCATTCAGGGGCTGACCGGCACCGACATCCTGCGCATCGCGAAGGCGGCGCTGCCCTTCTTCTTCCTGCTGCTGCTGGCCGTGCTGCTGATCACCCTGTTCCCGGGGATCGTGACCTATCTGCCGGACCTGATGAACCGCTAGACCCTGCGCGACGGGCCGCGCGTCACAGGGACGATGCGGCCCGGCTGGCTTGATCATATTGCCCGGACAGGGCCCGAAGATTGGCACCGATTTCCCGCAATTCGTCGCCCGTCATGTCCATCCGCGCAAGCCCTTCCAAAAGGCATTGATCGCGCACCTTGCGATAAGCCTCGCACAGCTCGGCGCCGGTGGCAGAGGTGCGGTAGAAGACTTCCTTGCCGCGCTTTTCGGCAACCACCAGTTCGGCCTTGGAAAGCTTGCGCAACGCATAGTTGACGGTGTGGGTATCTTCGATGTTCAGCAGGAAACAGATATCACTCAGCCGCTTTTCACGGGCCCGATGATTCACGTTGTGCAGCACGAGAATCTCCAGCGGGCTCATGTCGGTATGGCCGGTTGCGGCCATGCATTTGACCATCCAACGCGAAAATGCGTTGAAGGCGATGATCAGCCCGAATTCGAACTCGGACGCTTCCCAGCCCTCGCCCTCGGCAAGATGCCGGGACGATACGATCCGTCTTTTCGAAACATTTTCCATGCAAAACTCTTACGTTTTGCATCGTAATATGTCGAGGTCTTGCAGGCTTGTCGATAAGGTCCCAACCGATCCCACTTGATCCGCAACCGCAGCCAGCCTGACCGCGGGCGGCCAGACCCGGCGTCTTGCCCTAAGGCAGGTCGACCAGCACGCGACCGCCTTCGACGCGCGCCGGATAGGTCCCTAGGTTGACGCAGACTGGCGCCCCCAACGCTTCGCCGGTTCGAATGTCGAACCGCCCATTATGTCGGGGGCATTCGATGACGTAGTCCATGACCAACCCATCTTCGAGATGGACCTGTTCATGTGTGCAAAGCCCGTCGGTGCAGAACACCTCCTCGCCTTCCATGCGGTAGATGGCATAGGTCTTGCCGCCGTGGTCGAAACGCAGCAGGTCTTCTTCGTCGATGTCGTCCAGCGCGCAGGCGTCAATCTCGGCCATGATGTCTCCTTGTGATGCTCTTATTCCGCCGCTTGGGACTGCGGGCCATACACGGGCGCGCCGGCCCCGGGCGGCAATTGTGGGCGAATGAAGTGATGTGGATCTTTCAGCTGTCGAAAGACACAAGGCAGGATCTCGCGCCAGGCGTGCCATAGCGATGGCGAAGCCGGTGCGCAGTCGTCTTTCACCGCCGCGTGCAACTGGGGCAGCTGATGATAGGGAACCATCGGATACATGTGGTGTTCCACATGGTAGTTCATGTTCCAGTAGATGAAGCGCAGCACCGGGTTCATATAAACCGTGCGGCTGTTCAACCGATGATCCAACACGTCTTCCGCCAGACCCAGATGCTGGGGCAATCCCATCACCAGCAGCAGCCAAATCCCATAGAACCGCGGCAGACCGATCAACATGGCCGGCAAGATCGACGCGGTCGCGACGCAGGCGATCAGGGTCGCGGCATAAATTGCCATGTGAACACGGGCGACGCGATAGACCCGGGCGCGTTCCGTTTCGGGAACATAATCCGCTTCGTCAGGGCTCAGCTGCCCCATCGCGTTGCGCAGCAGGGCGGCAAAGCTTTGCGGCACCGAAACGATCCCAAAGAAATTCAACCCGATGACGATCAATTGTGGGGGGCGCATCCCCGAGATTTCCGGATCGCGCCCAACGATGATCGTATCCGTATGGTGGCGGGCGTGAGACCAGCGCCAAACCACCGAATTGCGCATCATCAAGAAGCTGGCGATCTCGTAGACAACGTCGTTCATCCAGCGCGTGCGGAAGGCCGTGCCATGGCCACATTCATGCCAGCGGCTATCGGCAGCGGTGGCATAAAGCACCCCATAGACAAGGAAAAAGGGCACCGCCCACCAGCTGCCCCAAAGGGACGCGCCTGCTGCGCCGGTGGCAACAAGCAGGCCCAGCCAGATCGCGGTGTCGCGCAGCGCCGGGCCGTCTGATCGCTTCATCAAGCCCTTCAGAACCTTGCGGTCCACCGGGCTGCGGTACCAGTCGGCATTGGCCAGCCCGGCTTGGATCGCGCGCTGCGATTCCGGACCCGTCAGGCTGTAACTGCGTTCCATTGGAAAGGTGATAAGGTTCATCAGGCCCATTGGTTAGGTGTCCCTAGTTCGTGTTTTCCAAGGCGGCGCGAAAGTCGCGCCATTCCTCCTCGGCCATGTCGACCAGTTCGGCCGCGGCAGGGAAATGGCCGCTCTCGACGTCGGCCTTGAATTCCGAGAAGGCGGCAATGCGTTCGCGTTGCAGGCGGGCATATTCCGCCGCGAAATCGCGCCATGCCCGCGCGTGACGTGGCATTCGGTCGGTCGTCTCGCCCAGCACATCGGTGGCAAACAGGTATTGCACGTCACAGCCCGCGCCGGACCCCATGGAAATGACCGTCAACGGCGTCGCTGCGCTGATTGCCGTGGCAACGGGTTCCGGCACCACTTCCATTTCGACGGCGAACGCCCCCGCCGATTCATAGCGCCGCACATCGGCCAGAACCTTCTTGGCTTCGTCGGCGGTCTTGCCAACAGCGCGAAAACCCGTCCAACGGGCTTTCTGGGGCACAAGGCCGACATGACCGACAACCGGGATCGCGTCCTTGGCCATCGCTTCGACGATATCGAGGTTCATGGCGCAATAGATGCTGTCGGCACCAGCCTCCATCGCCTCGAAGGCCGCGCGCCGGGCTTCATCGGCGTTGACGTGGTGGCCATAGATCAGGCCAAAGCAAAAATGGGTGTTTGGCGCAGCGGCACGATAGGCCGCGCGGTTGGCGCGGTTGCCCGACACGATCATGTCGATCCCGGCGGCTTCGGCGGCGGCGGCCTGTTCGACGCTGGCCACGTTCAATTCGGTCAATTGGCGCTTGCCTTTCAGCGCCTGAATGTCACCAACATGCAGCATGTCAAACCGTCCGGGCTGGCGGCATGTCGCTGTCGCGGACGATCAGCGTTGCTTCGATAAGGTCTTGCAGGCGGGTTTCAGTGCCGCTCAGCTTGTTCAGGACCATGCGGCCCATGCGCATCCCCAAGGCATCCAGATTCTGGCTAAAGGTGGTCAAGGCAGGTCGGGCTGCCGCCGCCATGGGCATGTCATCGCACCCGATCACCGCGATGTCCTGCCCGGGCTCCAGTCCGAAGCCGCGCATGGCTTCGATCGCGGACAGCGCGATCATGTCGTTGCCGCAGAAGATGGCCGTGGGGTCCGCACCCGAAGACAGCAACCGGGCCATCGCGTCCGACCCCGTGTTCCGAGACAGAAAGCATTCGACCTCCAAGGTCGGGTCATGTGCGATGCCAGCCGCCTCCAACGCGGCGCGATACCCGTCGCGGGTATGGCCGGAATAGGTATAGCGGTAGGGCGTCGACAAATAGGCGATGCGCCGATGCCCCAGCCGGATCAGCCGTTCCGTCGCGGTTTGCCCGATCCGGAAATGGTCCCGGTCGATCCAGTCGTGGTCATTGCGCAGGGTCTGTCCAATGGTCACGAAGGGGAAATCCCGTTCCTGCAGGTAGTCGATCCGTTCATCTTCGGGCCGTGTCCGTCCGAACAAGAGCGCGTCGCACCGATTGCGTTCGACCGTGCGGCGGATCACGTCGATCTCGCTTTCGAACTCACGGGCCATGACCACTTGCAGGTCGAACCCTTGGGCTTGCAAGACCATCTCGATCCCATCAAGCAGCCCCAGAAAGAAGGGGTCCACAAACTTGGTCCAAGGCTTGGACACCATGAAGGTGACGGTCTGGGTCTGGCTGGACCGCAGCGTCGATGCGACGAAGCTGGCCCGATAGCCCAGTGTTTCAGCGGCCTGTTGAACCTTCTTGCGGGTTTCGGCGCTGACATCGTCATAGCCGTTCAGCGCCCGGCTGACGGTCGAGACGGACATGCCCACATGGGCTGCCACGTCCCGGATATTGGGTTTTCGTTGTACCAATCCGGTCATGATGCCGCCTCCGCGATCCAATAGGATTTCGGAGCAAGGTGCCCATTGTCTTGGGTTCCGGCAAGCGTTCTGCCGTTCGGGGTCAGCGGCACAGGACGGTGTGTGTCCCCCAGATTGAAGCTGCACAGAACGCTTTGTCCGTTCCAGCGACGCCAGAAGGTCAGCCCATCGGCATCCGCTTCAACGGTTTCAAAATCCCCCAGTCGCAGCGCGGATGACGCGCGTCGGACGGCCAGCATGGCGCGGCAATGCGCAAGGTTCGATGCCGTGTCGTCCATCTGTTCCGACACGGCCAAGGGGGCGTGATCGGCTTCGGCGGGCAGCCAGCCGTCGGCACTGGAAAACCCCAAGCCCGGTGCATTTTCCCAAGCCATCGGCGTGCGCGCGCCGTCGCGCCCCCGGTGGTTGGGCCAAAAACGGATCGCTTCGGGGTCTTGCAGCCGCTCTCGGGGCACGTTGCTGTGGGTCAGGCCCAATTCTTCGCCTTGGTACAGGATCACGGACCCCCGCAGACACAACAGCAGTGCTTGCAGGACCTTTACCCGGTCTTCGCCCCAGCGACTGGCGACGCGGGGCACATCGTGGTTGGAAAATGCCCAGGTTGGCCAACTGTCGCCCGCACCAGCCTGTGCAACGGCGTTTGCGATATGTCGCCCGTCAAGGTCCGGCCCGAGAAATTCAAAACTATAGGCCGTATGAAGGCGCCCGGTCCGGGTGTATTCCGCCATCCGTTCGATCTGCCAGTCGCAGCTGATTTCGGCCAACAGCATCCGGTCGCCGGCCACCTGGCGCATCCGCTCTAGAAAGGGCAGGTTTTCGGGCCGGGACCGATCGTACAGCCGTTGTTGCAGGTAATAAGGGTTCGCCGGAACTTCGGTCAGCTTGGCGGGAGGATTGTCGCGCAATTGCGGGTCATGCATGAAGAAATTGGCCACATCCAGCCGCAGGCCATCCACGCCTTGGTCGAACCAGAACTGCATGATGTCCAGCACCTCATCCTGCACTGCGGGATTGTGCAGGTTCAGGTCTGGCTGTTCGATCAGGAAGTTGTGCAAATAGTATTGTTTGCGCTGGGCGCTCCATTCCCACGCGATCCCGCCAAACCGGGCCAGCCAGTTGTTCGGCGGGCTTCCATCCGGTTTCGGGTCCGCCCAGACATACCAATCGGCCTTGGGATTGTCGCGGGAAGACGCGCTTTCGATAAACCAAGGATGCAGGTGCGAACTGTGGGAATAGACTTGGTCAATCACCACTTTCAGGCCCAGCGCATGGGCTTGTTCGGTTAGGGCGCGAAACTCGGCCAGCGTGCCGAAACGGGGATCGATCGCGCGGTAATCGCTGACATCATAGCCCGAATCGTACATCGGCGACGGGAAGAACGGCGTAATCCAAATCCCGTCCACACCAAGATCGGCAAGATAGCCGAGGCGCGCAATCAGACCGGCCAAGTCGCCTTCGCCGTCGCCGTCGGAATCCTGAAAGGATCGAAGGTAGACTTCATACAGGCAAGCGCCACGCCACCAGTCGATCTTGGATTCACGCATCCTATGCCTCGCAATCAGGTCCCAACAGGTAGCGATACCAAAAACGTTTCTGGTATTCTCGTCAAGTCAGAGCGTCTTTTGGGGGCAAAAAAGTACGTTTCGGCAGGAAAATCCTTGACTGAGGCCTGAATTGGGAAAATGGTCAGCCCGAAACCAGAAACGTTTTTGGTTCGGAAGGCAGACAACGAGATGCCAATCTCTAGGGAGGTAAACATGCGACTTCAAAAGAAAATTCTAGCTTGTGCCGTATCGGCGGCAGCGCTGATGGCGACGTCCGTCGCGGCCCAAGAGGCGGGCTGGTGTTCGGATCAGACGATTCGGGTTTTCTCGGGCGGCCCGGCGGGCGGTGCGTTCAACTCGATCATCGACCGGGGCGCGCTGCAGGCCGCCGCCGACACCGGTGCAAACGTCGAAATCGTCTATTCCGAATGGGACTTCGACAAGATGGTCACCCAGTTCCGCGAGGCGATCAGCCAGCGCCCGGACGGGATCGCCATGATGGGCCACCCGGGTGACGACGCGTTGATGCCGTTGGCGCAAGAAGCCCACGAAGCCGGTATTCCGGTGATGTATATGAACGTGGATGTCCCCGAGATCCGCGCCCGCTTCGGATCGGGATATGTTGGCGCGACGCTCTACAACCAAGGCCGCGCCTTGGGGGCCGAAACCCTGCGTTTGGCCGGGGATCGCCTAAGCCCCGGTGACAAGGCCATCGTCATGAGCCGCTGGGAATCCGAAAACCGCGCCCAACGCGAACTCGGTCTGGTCGATGCCTTGGAAGAGGCCGGGATCGAAGTGATCAAGCTGCAAGAAGCCGAAGGGGCTTCGGCGGACCAGATGCTGCAACTTCCGGTCCTCACCTCGACCTTGCTGTCCAATCCGGAAACCAAGCTGATCGGCTATCCGGGCGGTCCTTGGCTGTCCGCTGCCCCGGTCTTTATGGACGCGGTTGGCAAGGAACCCGGCGAAGTGCTGGGTGTCGGCTTTGACCTTGGCCAAGGGGTGATGGCGGCGTTTGAAGCCGGCCATGTGCTGGTCACGTCCGATCAGCAGCCCTACCAGCAGGGCTATCTGCCGGTCCTGTCGCTGTGCCAGCAACTGGTTTACAAATTGGGTCCGCTCAACGTCGATACCGGCGCGGGGTTCGTGACCGTCGACAACTATCAGGACGTGGTGCAGTTGGCCGAAGAAGGCATCCGCTGACCCATGTTTGACGGTGCGGCGGCCCGCAAGAGCCGCCGCACCGCACCAAATACCAAAAAACGGAGGCGGGTATGACAGCCGCAGGCGATCCGATCATCGAGATGCGCAATATCGTCAAGCGCTTCGGCAATGTCGAAGCGCTGTCTGGCGTGTCCATGACCGTTCGAAAAGGCGAGGTCTTGGGCCTGCTTGGGGACAATGGCGCGGGCAAGTCGACTTTGGTCAAGACATTGGCGGGCGTCCATGATCCCGACGAAGGCGAAATCATCGTCAAGGGCAAGCCGCGCAAACCCTGGACCCCTTTGGCGGCGCGCGATGCCGGGATTGAAACGGTTTTTCAGGATCGGGCGCTGGCCCCGCAACATTCCATCGTCACCAACATCTTCATGGGACGCGAGATCACCAACTGGTTGGGCCTGACACAAGTTCAGAAACAGGTGGACGAAGCCAACCGCCTGATGCGCGAGATCGGCTTTACCTCGAAGGTCTTCAATCCGGAATCGACCGTTGGCCATCTGTCGGGGGGCGAACGCCAAGGCGTGGCCATCGCGCGCGCGCTGTACAATCAGGCCGACGTGATCGTTCTGGACGAACCGACAACGGCGCTGTCGCTGACCGAAACGCAAAAGGTGTTCCGCTTCGTCGAGGCGGTCAAAGCCTCGGGGCGGACCGTCGTCTTCATCGGTCACAACATTTATCACGTCTGGGAAATTGCCGACCGCTTCTTCGTCATAGACCGTGGCCGGGAAGCCTTTGAAGGCGAGAAAGCCCAGTTCAAGGGCGCAGACCACCTGATCGAAATGATGCATCAGCTTGCCGAAACCGGCCAAGCCGATGTTGCTTCGCTGAAGCAACCCGCCTGAGGAGAGACCGATGAGCGATGCTACCCCTGCCGCCAGCAAACCTATCGAAGCAGACAACAGCGCGGTTGATGCGCGCCAAGAACAATCCAGCTGGTTCCGTTTCTACCGTCGCAATGGCCGCGCGCTGAATGCCTTCATCACCTTGGTGTTGGTTTGGGGCTTCTTTGCGGTGAACAACCCTGTGCTGTTCCTGAACCCGATCTTCTATGGCGCGTTCCTGTTCTCGGTTCCGGCGACGGTTTTTCTGACAACGGCCTTGGTCTTTGTCATCGTCTCGGGGGAACTGGACCTTGCCTTTCCGTCCGTTGTCGGGGCGTCAGGCGGCGTCTTCATGTATTCCGTAATGAGCGGTTGGCCCGTCGTCACGGCCTTTGGCATGACCCTTGCCTTCGGGGCGATCATCGGATTGGGCATCGGGCTGATCGTGGTCTATGGGCGCATTTCGTCGCTTGTTGCCACCCTGGGTCTGAACTTCTTCATCCTCGGGATCGTCAATTTGCTGGCCCAAGGCCGCACGATCACCGCGCCCGAGGCAGTCGACACCTTCGGCTATCGCCTGTTCGTCGGGAAATGGGAACTGTTCGACACCGGCCTGCAAGTGCCCATGCATTTCGTCTGGTGTCTTCTTTGGACGATCTTCTGCTGGGTCTTGTTCAAGTATCACCGCTTCGGCGTCCGTGTGCAGCTGGTGGGCGACAATTCCGACAGCGCCCGGCAAATGGGGATCAATGTCGAACGGATTCGCGTCGGCGTGTTCATCTTTTCGGGGATTGCCGCCGCGATCACCGGGGCGATCCTTGTGCAGATGGCGAATATGGTTTGGTTCCCGACCTCGGGGAAAGCCTATCTGCTGATTGCGCTGGCCGCGCTCTTTGTTGGCGGTACCCCGACTTGGGGCGGGGTTGGCACGATCTTCGGGGCGTTCTTCGGGGCCCTGACGGTCACCTTGATCCCATCCGGGGCCGTCGGCGCGGGCTTTGCCGGGTTCTGGACCGATTTCTTGTTCGGCCTTGTGATTATCCTGACGATGATTGCGCACCGCTTCTCGGGGGCTCGGGTGCGCTAGCATGGCGGTCGCGGTCATTACGGGCGCCGCCGGTGGAATCGGCGGCGCCATCGCCCAGACGTTCGAGGCGGCGGGATACAATCTGGTTTTGCTGGACCGGGCCGAAATCCAACATCCAAACGCGCTTTGCATCGCCTTGGATCTGACCGATCCCGCAGCCGTGGGCGCAGCCTTTGACCAAATCGCAGCGCGTTGGGATCGGATCGATGCGCTGGTGAACGTGGCGGGCATCAATCACCAAGCGCCCGTGCGGACGATCGAGGTCGCCGACTGGGACCGCATGTTGGACGTGAATGTCGGCCATATGTTTCTGACCGCGAAACATGCGCTGCCGCGCATGGGCGCAGGCGGGGCCATCGTGAACATGGCCTCCATTGCGGGCCATGTCGCGACCCCGGACTACCCGGCCTATGTGACAACGAAGGCTGCGGTCGAAAGCTTCACCATTGCCCTTGCGCAGGAAGTTGGGGATCGCGGCATCCGGGTCAACGCCGTCGCGCCCGGCTGGGTCAATGCCGGGTTCACCGATGCCGCAATGGCAGCCGCGGCCGACCCCCAAGACCTGCTGTCCGCCGCGCGCGAAGCGCATTTGCTTGGACGTATGGCGGAGCCCGGCGAGGTAGCGGATGCCGTTCTATGGCTTGCGTCGCAGTCCGCGTCCTTCGTCACGGGGCAAACCCTGTTCGTCGATGGCGGATTGATGAGGAAGCACTGAGATGACCGCATTGACCGGAACGATCGCGATTACCGGCGGGGCAGGGGGTATTGGTGCTGCCTGTGTCAAGGCGGTGCAGCAGGCAGGTGGGGTTCCCGTGTCCCTCGATCAATCGTCCAATCCCGATTGCGACAGCCATGTCGTCGATGTCTCGGACGAGACGGCGGTTTCGCAGGCCTTTGGCAAAATCGGCACAGTGTCGGGATTGATCTGCATTGCGGGCACCAATGCGCATGGTCGGGTCGAAGACCTGTCATGGGAAGACTGGCGCCGCGTGATGGCCGTGAATGTACGGGGCACCATGTTGGCCCTGAAACATGGCGCGTTCGCCGATGGGGCCGCGATTGTGCTGACCTCTTCGGTCTCGGCCCATATCGGATGCGATGGTTTCACCGCCTATCACACGTCAAAAGGGGCTGTGCTGGGTCTGATGCGGGCGACCAGCGGCGAATTTGCGCCGCGCGGCATCCGCGTCAACGCCGTCAGCCCCGGTTGGGTCGATACCCCCTTCACCGACGGCGCGCTGTCCCGGCTGCCCAACGGGGACGAGATCCGGGAAAAGGCGGGTGCGGCCCATATCGTGGGGCGCATGGCCCGCCCCGACGAGATCGCCCAAGCCATGGTGTTCCTGCTGTCGGACAAGGCGCGGTTCATCACGGGCACCGAACTGGTTGTCGATGGCGGTTTCCTGAGGAAGCGATGACAAGCGGTCGCGACCCATTCGCCGACACGCGTGTTAAGGGCGGGTATGTCGGCGATTTCGGGGGCGAAAAGATCCCGGTTCTTGTGTCCTACCGCGATGTGCGCAAGGCCGCGGGCGACTGGCAAACCCTGTCGAACGATGCGCCCGGGCGCATTCAAATTCCATCGGAAGACGATGTCCGGTCGCTGCGCCAACTGCCGATCGAAACCGACCCCCCACACCACACGGCCTATAAGGACGTGGTGCAGGACTTCTTTCGCCGCCCACGGACCGATCCGCTTGTCCGTGCCGAAATTCAGGCGGTGGTCGCGACCGTGTTCGAAGGGCTTGCAGACGACATGCAAGTCGATGGCTTGCAGGATATCGCCCTTCCCATTCAATCGCGCGCCTTGGCGGTCCTGTTGGGGCTGCCGAAAGACGAAGCCGAAACCTGGATCGGCTGGGGGTTGCACGCGTTCAAGACCGAGGCGGGCAATGATGCCGCCGCTGCTGACCGTCTTCTGCGCATGATCGAAGCCCATACCGACCGCGCGATGGCGGAAGGCGGATCGGACTTCTTTGGACACCTTGCCGGTGCGTCCATAGATGGAAGGCGCCTCAGCCGAGAGGAAATCATCGGCTTTGCCCATGTGACCTTTGCCGGGGGGCGGGACACGCTGATCAACTGTATCGCAGCCAGCCTTGCCCATTTTGCCCGGGTCCCGGGCGATTTGGACCGATTGCGGACTGATCCCCGTGCAATTCCCATCGCGGTCGAAGAAGTGGTGCGTCACACCTCCCCCCTCAGCCATATCGGGCGGATCTGCACCCGCAACGCGGCATTTGCCGGGGTTGATGTGCAGGCGGGGCAGCGCGTCGCCCTGTGTTGGGCCGCCGCAAATCTTGACCCCGACTGGTTTGACGCGCCCACAACCTTGCAGATTGACCGCAAACCGAATCCGCATGTGGCCTTTGGGTCCGGTCCCCATGCCTGCCTTGGTGCCACCCATGCCCGCGAGGTCTTGCGCGCCGTCCTCGCACATCTTGTTCAGGCATGTCTGCGCATCGAGCTTATCGACAGTCGACCGGGCAGCCGGTCCATCGGCGGCCCGATTTACCCCCACGGGTACGAACGGCTTCTTTTGGCCTTTCACCGAGCGGCGCGCTGAAGGCGCGGAGAACGCAGCGATGCGGTGGGTTCGGCCTTCTGCAAATGTGTTCCCTCACCCGAAAATACAAACGTTTGTATTGACGGGTGCGCGCGGGGCGGGTCATGCTTGAACCCGAAGAAGGAGCGGGTGATGTATCTGGGAATCGATCTCGGCACGTCTGGTGTAAAGCTGCTGCTGATCGATGCCGATCAACACCCCATCGCCGAAGCCGCCGCGCCCCTGTCGGTGCAGCGTCCCCGGTCAGGCTGGTCCGAACAGGACCCCGCGACATGGATCACCGCCACCGAAGCGGCCCTGCACGATTTGGCCCAGAAAACCGATCTAAGCGGCGTACGCGGACTCGGTCTGTCGGGGCAGATGCATGGTGCGACCCTGCTCGACAAATCAGATCGCCCGCTGCGTCCCTGTCTTCTTTGGAACGACACCCGTGCCTTCGAAGAAGCGCAAGAGCTGGATCAAAACCCCAAATTCCGGTCGGCGACGGGCAACATCGTCTTCCCCGGCTTCACGGCCCCGAAACTGCTTTGGGTGCAGCGGCAGGACCCCAAGGTTTTTGCCCAAGTTGCAAAGGTGCTTCTTCCGAAAGACTACCTCCGCTTGTGGCTGACAGGCGACCATGTGGCCGAGATGTCGGATGCCGCCGGAACCGCATGGCTGGACACCGGGCGACGGCATTGGGACACAGACCTTCTGGCGGCGACCGGGCTTGGGATCGACCACATGCCCCGGCTGATCGAAGGGGCCAAGGTGTCGGGCCAGCTGCGCGATGCGCTTGCAGATCGCTTTGGCCTGCCGCGTGGCGTGCCGGTCGCTGGCGGCGCGGGCGACAATGCCGCGACCGGAATCGGCATGGGGACCGTGCGGGCCGGTCAGGCCTTTGTCAGCCTTGGCACGTCGGGTGTGTTGTTCGCAGCGAACGACGGTTACCGCCCGTCTGCGGCAACGGCGGTGCATACCTTCTGTCACGCACTGCCCGCCATGTGGCACCAGATGGGCGTGATCCTGGCAGCCACCGATGCGCTGAACTGGTTCGCGGGACTTGTTGGCGGCAAGGCGGGGGATTTGAGCCGGGCGCTCGGCCCGCTTCAGGCACCGGGCAAGACCCTTTTTCTGCCGTATCTTGGCGGCGAACGCACGCCTTTGAACGATGCGCAGGTGCGCGCGGCCTTTCTTGGCTTGGAACATGCGACAGATCGGGCTGCCGCGACACGGGCCGTCTTGGAAGGGGTCGTATTTGCGATCCGCGACTGCCGGGATGCGCTGGCCGCGACGGGCACCGATATCGTCGATCTGTTGGCCGCAGGCGGTGGCGCGCGGTCGGACTATTGGCTGTCGGCCATTGCCACCGCCCTTGATCGCCCCGTCTCGGTGCCGGCCAAGGGCGATTTCGGGGCGGCCTTTGGGGCGGCCCGTCTTGGCCTGATGGCCGCCGAAGGGCAGGGGCCCGAGATCGCGACGCCGCCCCCCATCGCCCGCGTTTTTGCACCGGACCCGCATCTGACCGATGCATTTGACACAGGCCATGCGCGCTATCGGGCCGCACAATCCGCAATTCGGGGACTGACATGACCGACTTTTTCAAAGACATCCCGCCGCTGACCTATCAAGGACCCGACGCGCCCGGTGAATTTGCATTTCGCCATTACGATGCGGATCGTCTGGTGGCGGGCAAGCGTCTGGAGGACCATTTGCGGTTTTCCGTCGCCTATTGGCACAGCTTTGCTTGGCCCGGGGGCGATCCCTTCGGCGGGCAGACCTTCCAGCGTCCGTGGTTCGGCGACACGATGGATCTGGCCAAGTTGAAGGCCGACACCGCCTTTGAGATGTTCCGCATTCTTGGGGTGCCGTTCTTTTGCTTTCACGATGCCGATATCCGACCAGACGGCGACAATTTTGCCGAGAACACCGCCCGTTTGCAGGAAATGACGGACTATTTTCAGGGCAAGATGCACGAGACGGGCGTGCGCCTTCTATGGGGGACAGCCAACCTGTTTTCGCATCGCCGCTATATGGCGGGCGCGGCCACGAACCCTGATCCGGATGTCTTTGCCTTCGCCGCTGCCACGGTCAAAACCTGCATGGACGCGACCCACCAATTGGGTGGCGAAAACTATGTGCTTTGGGGCGGGCGCGAAGGCTACGAGACCCTGTTGAACACCGACCTTGCACGCGAACGGCAGCAGGCGGGGCGCTTCTTGCAGATGGCCGTGGACTATAAGCACAAGATCGGGTTTCCGGGCACGATCCTGATCGAACCCAAGCCGCAGGAACCCACCAAGCATCAGTATGATTTCGATGTTGCGACGGTTTACGGCTTCCTCAAGGAGTTCGGACTGGAAGGCGAGGTGAAGGTGAACATCGAACAAGGCCACGCGATCTTGGCCGGCCACAGCTTCGAACATGAACTGGCCCTTGCCGCGTCCTTGGGCATTTTCGGGTCAATCGACATGAACCGGAACGATTACCAATCCGGCTGGGATACCGACCAGTTCCCCAACAGCGTGTCCGAAGTTGCCTTGGCCTATTACGAGATCCTCAGGGCGGGCGGTTTCAAAACGGGCGGCACCAATTTCGACGCCAAGCTGCGCCGACAATCGCTTGACCCCGAGGACTTGATCCTTGCCCATGCGGGCGCGATGGACGTTTGCGCCCGCGGGCTTCTGGCCGCCGCCGCGATGCTGGAAGACGGTGGCCTCGAACAGATGCGGGCGGACCGCTATGCCGCTTGGGACAGCGCCGCCGCACAAGAAATGCTGGGGGCGGATTTCGACGCAATCGCCGCGCGTGTGCTGTCCGAAGACCTCAATCCTCACCCCGTCTCCGGGCGGCAAGAACGGTTGGAGAACTGGATCAACCGCTTCGTCTAGGTCGTGAACAAATGGGATTGGCGCAAGATCGGCATGGGTTTGAATTCATGCCGCTCGAACCCTCCTTTGGGTCGCCGTCCCCCGGCCTCGAGGTGCCGCAGCATCACGCCGCTCAGCAGGTCGGCCACCTGTGCGTCTTCGGTGGAAAAGGTCGAAAGGGGCGGCGCTGTATGTTCCGCGCCGGGAAAGTTCTGTCCGCCAAAAACCGTCAGGTCCTTTCCGACACGGCACCCCGCCTTGGCTGCCGCCCGAAAGACGCCGAAGGCCAGCGAATCCTGAATGCAGGCAAAGGCCTGCCGCCCGGTATCGAACCCGATCCTTGTGGCGACGTCTTCGCCGGCGATTTCGGTCATTTCGATCCGCCAGATTGTGGGGGGCGCAAGGCCGCGCGCGCTGGCCGCTTCAAGCGCGCCCGCAACATATTTGTCGGCGAAGTTCAGGCCCTCGGGCGCGCTGATGATGTGAATCCGGTCGCAAGGGGTTTGGCAAAGCGCGTGGATCGCAAGGCGCCCGGCCTCGGCATAGTCAATCTCGACCAAAGGGTGGCGGTCCGGCCAGTCGGTCATCCCGAAGGTCACAAAGGGCAGCCCGGCATCCAACAGCAGTTGCACCCGTGGGTCTGCCTGCCGGGTCCGCCCGAGGATCAGCGCATCGGCCAGCCGCTCGTCGATGATCTGGCGAACAATCGCGGCTTCTTCATCGCGCGCGCGGGCGGCAAAGACCGCAAGATGCAGCCCCTTTTCCCGCAGGTGATGATCAAGCGTCGACAGCAGTTCCAGAAAGATGGGCGATGCAAAACGTTGCTGCGGTGGTGACAGCAAGACAGCCACCCGCCCCGACTTGCCGCCGCGCAGGGCCCGGGCGGCGGCATTGGGACGATACGCATGGCGCGCGGCCAAATCCTGCACCGCGCGCCGGGTCTCGGGTTTGACGCGGGGATCATCGCGCAGGGCACGGGAAATCGTCGAGACATCAAGCCCCAATTCTTCCGCAAGTTGCTTCAACCCGACCGGCTTGGGCATGCTTCGACCGTCCTTCGAATGGCAGCGCTGGGGAAACCATAGCGATCTGGGACAACGGGGGAAACAAAAATACAAACGTTTGTATTGACGGATCGCTGGAATCGGCGTCTTCTCCTCGACAGGAGGAGACCGTTGAAATGATCACGCTTTTCGCGCTTGCGGCTTTCAGGGCCTTGGACCGTGCGGACGCCATGCCGGGGATTGGCCAGCTGATCGACAGTGCCTGTCATGCGATCGGGTCAACGACATGACCGTGTTCCGGGAAATTGATGGCGCTTTGGAATGCCGGTTCATGGGCGAAACGCTTCGCATCACGCCGTATGGCGAAGATGCGCTGCGCGTGCAGGCGCGCCCGGGACGCAAGCTGGTAGAGCCACATGTCAACGCCCTCTTGCCGGTTGCCGCGCAACCCAGCGTGATCGAAATCAGCGCAACAGGCGCCAGCATCACGCGCGGCCGCATCCGGGCGGAGATCACCCTGAAAGATCGCTATGGCGCCGACATAAAGCGCGAAGCCGTGATCCGCTTTGTTCGCGCGGATACCGGGGCCGAGCTTCTATCCGAAACCCGCAGCCATTTCGCTGGGCCGCGCACCCGGAACTTCAAGGCCCTTGCCAGCGACACATGGCGCTTGGAACAGCACTTCGCAGCCGTGGAAGGCGAAAGCCTGTGGGGCATGGGGCAACCCCAACATGGTGCGATGGACCTCAAAGGGGTCTCGACCACCTTGCTGCAACAAAACGCCCATGCGGTGATCCCTTTTGTCGTTTCCTCGCGCGGTTACGGCTTTCTGTGGAACAACCCCGCCGTTGGAAAAGCGGAATTCGCCAGCAACGTGACGCGCTGGACTGCCGATGCGACCAATACCCTCGATTACTGGATCACCGCTGGCGACAGCCCCGCCGAGATCGTACGCGCCTATGTCGCCGCAACGGGCCATTCCCCCGATGTACCGGATTGGGTGACTGGTTTTTGGCAATGCAAACTGCGCTACCGGACCCAGGACGAATTGATGTCCGTCGCGCGCGAATACAAGCGCCGCGGCTTGCCCTTATCCTGCATCGTGATCGACTTCTTCGCGTGGACCCGGCAGGGCGAATGGAAATTCGACCCGAACGACTGGCCCGACCCCGAAGGGATGGTGGCCGAACTGGCGGACATGGGGGTGGAACTGGTGGTGTCGATCTGGCCCACCGTGTCGGCCTCATCAGAACACTACAAGGCGATGACGGAACAAGGGTTGCTGTTATCGACCGAACGCGGCGTGCCGGTGGTGATCCCCTTCCCGGACAAGGACCCGTTCGGCGTCGGCTTTTTCACCTACTATGATGCCTTCAACCCCGATGCCCGCGCGTTCCATTGGGATCTGGTCAAACGCAACTATGTGGATCGCGGCATCCGCAATTTCTGGCTGGATGCCTGCGAACCGGAAATGCGGCCCGCCCATCCCGAAAACGTGCGCACGGTGCTGGGCAACGGGGCCGAAATGCTGTGCGCCTATCCGTTGTTGCACGAAGAAACCTATCGCGAAGGGCTGAAGGCTGCCGGGGTGCCGGACGGGGCCCTTCTGTGCCGGTCGGCTTGGGCCGGCTCCCAACGCCATGGGGTGATCTTGTGGTCGGGCGATGTCTGGTCGGATTGGGACTGGTTCCGGGCCCAGATCCCCGCCGGCCTGCATGCCGGCATGGCGGGAATGGGCTGGTGGACCACCGATATCGGCGGGTTCTACGACGGCCATGGCGGGTCCGAAGCGTTTCGCGAATTGCTGGTGCGGTGGTTCGAATTCGGTGTTTTCTCGCCGATCTGCCGCCTGCACGGGTTCCGCGTGCCCGACGATGTGCCGCCCCCCGCGCCCGGCGAACCGGTCAGCTATGGGCAGGATACCTTCAACATCTTCACCAGTTCCGGCGGCTCGAACGAGGTTTGGAGCTTCGGCGACCGCGTCGAAACCGTGCTGGTCCGGCTTCTGGCCTTGCGCGAACGCTTGCGCCCCTACTTGTCCGACGCCTTTGCCACCTATGCCCGCACCGGCGACCCGATCATGGCCCCGTTGTTCTACCATTTCCCCGATCAACCCGCGCTGTTTGATCGGGCCGACGCCTATATGTTCGGGCCGGACATGCTGGTCGCCCCGATCCTGCAACCAGACACCGAGGGTCGGGACGTGGCCCTGCCTGCGGGCGAAGACTGGGTCGATGCCTGGACCGGTACGCCGCATGCGGGCGGGTCCGTTGCGCAGGTGGCAGCGCCTTGGGGCCAAATCCCCGTGTTCCTGCGCAAATCGAAAGCCACCGCGCTTGGCCCCCTCTTTCGGGAACCGGTGACATAACCCGACCCCGTGTTCAGCGGTCGTCGGAAGGGGCTTGGCCTTCGTTCTGTGTGGACCGGGCCAAGTCGGCCAGGGCGTGCGCAACCGCGTCTGCCGATTGGTAAGCGGCCAACTGCCCCCCCGGCAATTCGACAAGGTCCGCGCGGGGCCAGCCCCGGTCCAGAAACCGCTGGATCGCATCGCAGCGGAACATCAGGTTTGCATTGCCTTGCACAAAGCGCAGGCGGGTCTGTGCCGCGACATCCTCCAACAGGTCCGACCAGTCGGAGGCCCACGCCGCCACATCGCGCACCAGACGATCGGTATCCAGAAACGAATAAGCGATGATCGCGCGGGTGATCTCGTAATAGGTCCGGTCCGTGCGGGTCAGGTGCTGATCTTCGGGACTGTCTTGAAAGAAATAGTCCACGACCTTCGCTTGCCCCTTCGGACTTGTTTCGAACTTGTCCGCGACCAGACGATGCGGCAGCAGCAGCATTTCCGGGAAATACCGCGCGGGCAGCATCGTGCGCCGATTGGCGGGGGGCAGGTTCAACAAGGCGCGCTTGTCCGGAAACGGCACGCCCGTATCAATCAGGCACAGGGCTTGGGTCAGGCTGGGAAACTGCCGCGCGAATTCCAGGGCATAGAGGCCCCCCGAAGCCTGCCCCGCGACCACCGCCCGTTTGACCCCATGCGCCAGCATCGCGTCCCGATAAAGCGGGGCCAGCGCGGCGGGTCCGGCCTTTTTGTCCTGCCGCGCGGTCTGCCCTGCGCCCGGCTTCAACGGCGCCAGAATCCGCAAACCTGCCTGTTCCAAGGCGCGCCGAAACGGGGCGGTCAAGTCCGGGGGATGGGTGGATTGCAGCAACAAGACGGGCAGGCCCTTGGGGTCGCCGTATTCCAGCACCTCGACCGGCCCTTGGGATGTGGTGACCACCCGACGCCCCAAGTCGCGGTCCGCGTCAAGCGGACGGGCGGCTGCGGTATAAGCCTCGGCTTGGTCGGTGCCCTGCAACTGGCCCGCCGCGGCCAGAAACATCGCCAGTTCGGTTTGGCCGGACATGCCCATCTGCGCAAAGATGCGCGACAACTGGGTGCGCACCGTGCGGATCGACCGCCCCCGACGCTCGGCGATCCCTTGCACCGACCCGGATTCGACAAAGGCCTGCAAGGTTTCCAACTCTGCCGCTGTCAGGTGAAAGGCCTCGGCCAGCATATCGCCCAGTGCGGTGGTCCATGTCGGCTGGATCAACGTCGCGCTCAGCAGCGGGGCGTCAGCGCGATAGCCCGTCACCCCGCGCGCATGGCTAAGCAACAGCGCCATGTTGCGTGGCGCGTCGTCTGCCGCGACCGACAGGATTGTTTTCATCCCCATCCGGTTGGTGCGGGCGATCGCGGCCAGTCGGCTGGCATCATCGGGCGAGGCAAAGAACGCGGTCAGGTCCGATGGCCCTGCGCCGTCGGACCCAAACACCTTGTCGAAAGCTTCGTTCCGGGCGACCAGCTTGCCCGACGCATCCACGATGGCGGTGGCACTGGCCTGTCGGTCCACATAGCTGACGGGGGTTTCCTCTTCGTCGCGCATAAGCAGGTCGAACACTTCGCCGACTTGCTGGAAATGGGCCCCGAAGAACCGCCGCAGGTCAGCGGTTTCGCGCCCCGCAGGCCCCTTTGCCAACTGGGTGTCGATGAAGTCATCCATCGCGATCAGCATCGGGTCATAATCCGCCCGATTGGTCAGCGTGTCATACAGCCGGGAAATCACCCGCAGGGCTTCGGCGGGCGGGTCGCTGGGGGTCGGGTCTAGGTCGTCTGGGCTCATGGTCCGGGGCGGCTGTCGGTCGTGTCCGAAACTTAGGTCGTTCCCCTGGGCGGGCAAAGCGAAAAGCCGCAAGCTTTACGTCATATGACGTATGCGCGGCCCGGACGGCTGGGGGATAACGACCCCATCCTTCCCCAAGTGCCCGAGGTTGCCTTGCCCAAAATCCCGTTCCGTCTTGCGGCTCTTCCCTTGGCCCTTGCGCTGGCCGCGCCTGCGGTGGCCCAGCCCCTCTGTGCGCCCTTGGGCGACGCTGCCGAAGCGCTGCCGCTGATCTATCTCGACCTGCCCGATCCCATTGCCAGCCGCGTGACCCAGCCGCTGGAAGAAGACCTTCTGTCCGCCCAGATCGCGCAAGAAGCCCCTGCGCCCCTGCAGAAACTCTATTGCGATATCGGGATGTTCCAGATGCAGGTCCGCTTTGTGCAGCCGGTCGAAGACGATGCCATCGCGGCCATTCTGACCGAAGCCATTTACGATTGGACCGCCGACACCGATCCGGCGGGTTGGACCCTGTCCGCCCTGTCGCGGCACCCGGTCTGCGCCCGGGGGGACGATCCGTTCGC
>CAZIKH010000003.1:28947-31724 GCA_964539755.1 uncultured Dinoroseobacter sp.
CCCTGTCCGCCCTGTCGCGGCACCCGGTCTGCGCCCGGGGGGACGATCCGTTCGCTGAGATTTGCCCCTAACATGCATTTGGAGCCCTCTATGATCCGAAGCTTTCTGTCAGGCACTTGCCTGAGCATTCTTCTGTTTGCGCCGACGGTCGCGGCCGCCGACGAGGCCGACGCACTCGCTGCGCTCTCGAAACCCGCATTTCTTGAACAGTACGAGGCGTATTTCGTCCGCTCACTGGAGGTTGCCGAGACGCTGTTGGTCCGGCTGGACCCGGAGATGGGCACCTTCATCGACACTGACACGCCCGTTCGTGATGTCGAACGGGCGAGTTTCGAATGCGCCTATGACTACATGGCAGACGCGGGCACACTGACCCAGCTGGCCCAGCAAATCCTGCTGCTCGATGAGCTTGAGGGCATGGTCAGTGCCGATCAGGACATGGACTATGCCGACCTTGTTATGAACGAAACGCTGCTGGAGCAGCAAACCTCGCTCGGGGACGGCCTGTTCGAAGCGCTCAGCGCCTGCGACGCGATGGAAATCAATTCCGCACGGTATGACCTGCGCCCCGAACTCTGGGGCGCGATCGAGAAGGCAGGGCGCGCACGCGGCTATATCACCGACGATTGATCGGGCGCTGCCGCAGCAAGCGCCGAAGAGAACATTACCCAAAGGGACCGAGAGACAATGACAGCATTCACAACCCGTACGACCCTACTGCTCTGTGCCCTTGCTCTGCCATTCGGGGCCGTCGCTGACGACGTCACCTCACAACCGGTTCTGTCGGAGCGCTACGAAGTGGCCGATGCCATGGCCGCCATGCAGACCGTGATGGACCGCTGGGATGCGGCGCAGGCCGAACAGCAGGCGCGCTTTGGGGCCTTCGACGGCGATTTCGCCGATTTCGTGCGCACGGACCCGATCCTGCAGGATGTCACATGGCCCTACGGGTCCTGCACCGATCTTGTCAGCCTGATCCCGCCGCCGGCTGAAAACTGGGCCATCCGCAGCGAATTCGCGTTGCGCGACAATCCCGTCACCCCAGACCGGGCCGAGATTTTCTTTGTGTCCTATGACCCCACGCGGGCCTCGGACGACCCGAATTTCTGGACCGACAGCAAGACGGTCACGATCCGGATCACCAGTTCGCCAGACCAAACGCAGTCGCTGCAAATGATGCTCAGCGAACCGATGATGCGGGATGCGATGTTCGAACCGGGGCCTTTCGGCTATCCAAAACAACGCTTCGCAAACGCCACGCTGCTTGGGCCCTATCTGGTCGATGTCACGGGCACGGGCGAGGAAGCCCCAGCGCAGTATTTCGAACAGATCGTCGGCTGCGCGATTGACAGCGGGTTGATCGCCGAAGGGGTCGACCGCGCGACGCTGACGCGATGAAGAAGACCGGGATCGCGTCGCTGGCGGCGGTTATCGCGCTTGGCCTGGCATCGACTGCCAGCGCCCATGACCGGCCCGCGCAGGGCTTGCACGGCGATCTGCTGATGGGGCGCTTGGTTGACATATTGCAGGCCGGGCGCGCGGCGGGGCGGTTCAACGCGCCCTTGCCCGAAGACTGTGTGCCGCATGACTGCGTCGCACATTTGCTGGACACCGCAACGGCGGACGACCTGCGCTGGCTGGACGAAGCCCCCGAAGCCGACCTTCCGTCGCGCCAGTTTGGCCGCGTCCCCGGAACGCTGGTTTATGGGTTCATGGACGGTCTGATCGACTTGCTGTTGGCCGAAACCCTCGCCCCCGAATACGCAGCCACGGCGGTGCGTCTTGAAACCCTGCTGGAGGCTTGGAAGCCATGATGCGTCGTCTCGGCCTTTGCTTGGCGGGCTGGGTCAGCCTTCTGTTGCCGACTGCGGCCCTGCCCCAAGGCATGCTGCCGCCCGATTTTGAAACCAACCGCTGGGTTTTGCTGAACGATGCCGTTTTCCCACCCATGGGGGGGATGCCGACCTTTCTGAATTACCACCCGCTCGACTACCGTTTTGGGTCCAACCTGCACGATGCGGGAACCCCTAATTGGCGGTTTCCACAGCGCCATGACCTCTATTGGCAGCATCTTGCGGACAATCTCTATCCGGGGGCGGTTGAAAACTTCGGGGCATTTTCGTGCCGGGATCGCAACGGCCAGACCGTTGCTGTCAACGGCAACACCTTGGACGACCTTCTGAATTGGCTGCCGGAAGCGGCGCGTTTTCTTGTCGATGTCGAACGCATGCCGCCGGTCGGGGCCGGATACAACATCCTTCCATATGTCGTACAGACCCGGACCGTTGACGCCGAAGGCACCGAAATCATCGGGTATGATGTGACCTCCGAACCGGTCAACATCCTTGGTTGCAGCGCCCTGAACCATGCCATGTTCGTGCGGACCCGCAGATGGCCCGTAGCCGTGCCGGGTGTCTATGTCGCCGTCGGTCTGCAACCGGATGAACTGGTCTACCAGTTGCAGACGGTTGGGCATGAAATCATGCATGTCCACCAGGCCAATCTGATCCCCTACCGATTGTCCGAAGCCGGGTCAGTGGGTCCCAGCGACAGTTGGCTGTCTGAATCGCTGGCACAAGTTGCGGGCAACAAGTTCGCGTTTGCCAAACTGGGCGGGCGGCAAGCGGCGCTGGCCCATCCTGACGTTCAGGCCAGCGGCGGGCTCGAGCAGACCTTGACCATGTGGCGGGCCTATAACCTGCCCCTCGTTCTGTCCAACGAGGGTGCAAATGAAGGCTTTGCCGCCAGTGAGGCCGCCGCAGACGCTGTGGAACAGG
>CAZIKH010000003.1:31824-44028 GCA_964539755.1 uncultured Dinoroseobacter sp.
GGTGCAAATGAAGGCTTTGCCGCCAGTGAGGCCGCCGCAGACGCTGTGGAACAGGCCCTGCTGGATCAGGTGGATGAAACCCTTCGGAAGTCTTTTCAGTATGATGGGCATGCGTTTTTCTGGCATGTCGATGAACGCTATTTGCAAGAAACCATGGGGCGATGGACCTCGTTCTACCTGCGCCTGACCCCGCAAGACAGCTTCAACGCCCTGCCGGCCTTGGATGATTTTCTGGATCGCGCGGATGGGCGTCCGGCCAAGGGCCTGCAACATATCTATCCGCAATTCGTGGCCGATTATGCCGGATGGTGGGAAACGCGCACGACGCCGGATCTGGGCGAAGAAAGGTGGCTGAACAAATCGTTCGGCGGCTGTCCCGAAATCCCGTTGGACGAGGTGACCGCGCAGGGCTTCGTCGATCTCGATATCGCCACCCTGTCTGCCCGCTGCGTCGACATTGTTCTGTCGGGCACCCTGCCGACCAGCACGCCCGAGCTGGAGCTTTTTGTCAGCAGCGAAGACGTTGAGATTGACGAATTCTACCTGTCCTTTGCGCGGGCCACCGGACTGTTCGGGGGCACGGTCAGTTGCCGCGAAATCCTTGACAGCGGGCGGGTCCCTGCCCGGTCGATGCCATGCGTCTTGGACCCCAATCAGGGCCTGCCCGTCGGACTGGACACCGCGTTGTTTGTTGCGGACCAACCCGTGCGCGGGTGGCGGTTTGCGCGCTTCACGGGCGATGGGACCGCCCCGGAAATGCGCGTGCGGTTCATGATCTCACGCGTGCTGCCCGATGCCACGCTGCCCGGCTATGATCTTCAGACGCTGGACCGGGGCAAGGTGCGGGTTGCGGCCACGGTCGACGTTGTCCAACTGCAAGGGGCCGGGGTGCCGGACCCCGATCCCCAACCGAACGAAGAACCCATCGGGGCGATCGTGCCTTGGGCGGATGGCGGCATGACCACGACCGACGATGCCAGCGATCCCAGTGACACCATGATGACCCGGTTCCTGGCGGGGGGTGCGCGCATCCCCGGCTTCGACCTGAACCAGATCGCCCCGCAATTGCAGGCGGGCGGGGGCATGAACCTGCTGCTGATCAACGAAGCGTTCGACCGCGACGGCAATGGCGTGACGATCGGGATGCTGCCCGAAGAAGACATTCCCCTTGGCAAGGTCGGGCCCGTTGGCGTGCAGGCCATTGGCGAAATCCGGTCCGCCTTTGGCACCGAAATCGGCATCCAGGACCTCGACCGGCCATCGAAGCTGGACATCTATCAGAACACGCAATCCTCGCTGCAATATCGCGGGGAACTGCACTTGTGCTTTTTCACCGGGGATCAGTTGCTGGCCGCGATCCAGCGCGAAGACCAAGGAACGCCCTGCGATTGGGGCAGTCGGCGCGAAAGCTATTTCACCGACACCACGGTCAGTCTGCCCGAAGCCTTGCCGGGGGTCAGCCGTCGTGGCGCGGGCTTTCGGGCGATCCCGCCCTCGCCGGAATTCGAGCAGCTGAAAAACATCCGTCTGGACCGGATTGGCCAAGCCTTGGGTGCCTATCCCGATCCTTCCGACACAGACCCCGTTCTGCTGGTCGGGCAAGCCGCCCCGTCACGTCCCGGCGCCCCCGCACAAGTCAATCAGGTTGACGGCGAAGCCGCGCCAGACAGCTGCAATTGCAGCTGCGAGGCAAAACGCCAGTCGGATCGCCAACGCCTGCTTGGCACGATGGATGCCGCCGCCCAGCGGTGTCGGTTGCTGTGCGGCGCGGCTTGGCAGCAATGCACACCCTAGACCCAATGATCAAGGATGCCCCCATGATACGTTCCGCATTCATCCTCGGCAGTGCCCTGATGCTGCCTGCACTGGCCCAAGCCCAACAGCCCCCCGAAACCCCGGATCTTGTGGACGGCTATTGCCGGGCCGAAGCCTTGGACGCCGCGCGCTGCGCCTGCGTACAGGACGCCTTTGCCGAAGAAACCGCCGGGTCCGACCCGGAACTGGCCCGCGCGATGGCGTTCTTTCTGGGCCAGCCCGGTCTGACCCCGAACCAAATGCTGGCGGCGGTGCAATCCCTGGACCAGACCCTGTTTCCAACCGCCACCATGCAAGCCGTCTCGCTGGACCTGCTGGCCGCTTGCCCCACCGCCGAAGAAGTGACCGCGGCAACGGACCTTGCCGCGCTCAGCCTGCGCGACCGCTATGTCGTGACCTGTTCCGAGGGGGACGAGGTCCTGCAGGCCCCGTGTTCCTGCGCCGCCGACCAGCTGCAAGCCAATCTGGACCCGTTGGAATTCGAACTGATCGTGGACATTCAGGTGGCCGAATACAATGGGGCCGAGGATGGCTTTGCCGCTGTCGCCGAAGCGCGCGGTCTGACCCGGGACGAGGCGGAAGACGCTTTGGCCGCGTCCGGTCCCAGCATGATGGCCGCGACCAGTGCGATGATGGGCTGCATGGCGACCGTGCCGGGCCTTCAGGAAATGCTGCAATCCATGCCCGGCATGGGCAACTGATCGCACCCCGGTCGCGTCATCAGGCGGCGCGCGCCGGGGCCATCGCGGCAAAGAACTCCTCCAACACCTCGGCGAATTCGGGATCGTCGGCTGCCAGATGCAAGGTGGCCCGCAGCATTCCGGCCTTCGACCCGCAGTCGAACCGCTGGCCCGAAAACCGGAACCCGGCCAGCCCCAAACGATCCACCCCGCGCGCGATGGCATCGGTCAGTTGGATTTCCCCGCCCGCGCCGGGACCTTGGTTTGCCAGATCCTCAAAGATCGAACCGTCCAGAATATACCGCCCAACGACGGCATCGCGGGACGGCGCCTCCTGCGGATCAGGCTTTTCGACCATGCCGTCTGCGCGCAGCAAGGCCCCTTCGGTCCCCGTGACCGACAGCATCCCGTAGCTTTTGGTTTCGTCCGGCGCCACGGTCATCGTTGCCACCATATGACCCGCACCCGCGTCGCCATAAGCCGCGACCATCTCGGCCAGGCAGGGCGTTCCAAGGATCAAGTCATCGGGCAGGATCACGGCCACAGGTCCGGGCAGCACATGATCCTTGGCGCACAGCACGGCATGCCCCAAGCCCAGCGGTTCGTCCTGCATCGTGAACACGACATCATCGGCCCGCGGGCACAGGGCCGCTTCGGCCAGTTCGCTGGCGATGCTTTGCTTGCCACGCGCTTTCAATTCCGCCCGCAGCGCGGCGTCATCCATCACATGGCGCTCGATCGCCGTCTTGGACGGATGGCTGACAAACACCATCCGCTCCACCCCGGCTTGCTGCGCTTCGTCGATGGCATATTGGATCAGGGGCGTGTCGATCACCGGCAGCAACTCTTTGGGGGTGGCCTTTGTGGCGGGCAGGAACCGGGTTCCCATGCCTGCGACGGGGAAGATGGCGGTGCGGACGGGGGTCGACATGATCTGTTTCTCCTGTTCGGGACTGCTGCGGTGCAGAAGAATAGCGGGCCGATCTGTTTTGTCAAAAAACGACATTTATTTGTCGTTTTTGATCTATATGCCGCCCAACCTTCGGTCAGATCGCCCAAGAAATCGGCAAACACCCCCCCGATCTGCCGCCCAAACCGGGGGCCAGCGGGGGCAATCACAGGTTTCTGCGCGCGCAGCATTGACCTGACGCGGTCAAGATGCATGTTTTGCGACATGCAAGGTCAAAAAACGACATAAGCAGACGCGTCCGCCGCCCAAACTGCGGCCCCAATCGGCCCAAAGCCGCACGCGACATTCCCGAGGTGACCATGAAGTACCAGCCCTTTTCCGGCGATCCGTTCCCGTCCGAAGCCCACCCCTATCGGTCCGTGGCCGTGTTGGGTGCGGGGTCGTGGGGCACGGCGCTGGCCGCGACCTTGGCGCGGGCTGGGGTGGCGACCCGCCTTTGGGGGCGTCGGTCCGGCACGCTGGCCGAAATCAACGCCCACCACCGCAATTCCCAATACCTGCCCGATGTCGCCCTGCCGCCTTCGTTGCACGCGGTCCAAGACATGCGCGCGGCCTTGTCCAAGGCCGATGCCGTGCTGATCGTGGTGCCGTCGCGCAGCGTGCGCAACATCGCCCGGCAAGCGGCGGAACATCTGGCCCCCGGCGTGCCCGTCGCGGTCTGCGCCAAGGGGATCGAGGCGGAAACGGGCCTT
Source organism: uncultured Dinoroseobacter sp. (assembly GCA_964539755.1). Taxonomy (GTDB): domain Bacteria; phylum Pseudomonadota; class Alphaproteobacteria; order Rhodobacterales; family Rhodobacteraceae; genus Dinoroseobacter. The sequence continues at coordinate 35,982 of CAZIKH010000003.1, forward strand.
CTGATGACCCAAGTCGCCGAAGAAGAACTGGGCGCGCGCCCCATTGGCTGCGTATCCGGCCCCACCTTCGCGCGCGAAACCGCGCTGGGCCATCCCACCGCCGCCACGGTCGCCTTTCCCTTTACCTATGCCGACCGGCTGCGCCCCCAAGACAGCCCCGCCGCCCGCTTGGCCATGTCGCTGACCACCGAAAGCTTCCGCGCCTATATCTCGGACGATCTGGTCGGCGTCGAAATCGGCGGCGCGGTCAAGAATGTCATCGCCATCGCCTGCGGGATGATGACAGGTGCCGGGTTTGCCGAAAACACACGCGCCGCCCTGATCACCCGCGGCCTCGACGAAATGAAGGCGCTGGCCGAAGCCCTTGGCGGTCGGCGCGAAACCGTCACCGGCTTGTCCGGTATCGGGGATCTGTCGCTGACCTGTTCCAGCCCGACCTCGCGCAACATGTCGCTGGGCGAACAACTGGGCCGGGGGTTTCCGCGCGCCGATTGCTTCGACGGCAAACCCGTTGTCGTGGAAGGCGAATTCAACGCCCGGTCGGTCACCGACCTTGCCCGCAGTGTCGGCGTCACCATGCCGATCTGCGAAACCGTTCGGTCCATCCTGCACGATGGGGCCGATCTGGGACCTGCCTTCGCCGCCCTCTGGGCCCGCCCGATCGAGGCCGAGCCGCGCGCGATGGACCTGTCCCTGACCCACCCTGCCACAGACAGGGCAATTGCAACACTTGCAGAAAGGATCTCATGACCCGTCACGAAACCTTCCCAGCCGACACCCCGACCCTGCGGGACAAGGACCTTGTCCTTGCCACCGATCTGGATGGCACCTTCCTTGGGGGGACCGAAGCGGACCGCAAAGGCTTCTATCAATGGATCGAAGCCAACCGCGCGCGCATCGGCCTGATCTTCGTGACCGGGCGCGATCCGGGCTTTATCCGCGACCTGACCCGCAAACGGGGCGTGCCGCGCCCGGATTATGTTGTGGGCGATGTGGGCACCACCATTGCCACCGTCGATCCGCAACACTTCCTGACCCCCATCGACGCCTTGGAAGCCGAAATCGCCGAGGCTTGGGGCGATGCGGGCAGCCGGGTGCAGGCCGCCTTGAACCCGATCAAGGGGTTGCGCCTGCAATCGGGCGCGTTCCGGTACCGGGTCAGCTATGACATGACCCCCGAAACCTTCGATCCCGCCGCGCTCGACATCGTGGCGGGGCTGGGCCTTGATGCGCTGATCTCGGACAACCGCTTCTTTGACGTGCTGCCCAAGGGCGTCAGCAAAGGCCCGTCGTTGTTGCGTTTGCTGGCCCATCTTGGCGTCGACAACCGACGCACATTGGTGGCCGGGGACACGCTGAACGATCTGTCGATGCTGACCCTTGGTCTGCCCGCCGTTGCCGTCGGCGGGTCGGAACCCGCGCTGTTGGACGAAGTCGCCACGCTGGACCATGTGCATGTTGCCAAGGGCGTCGGTGTTGCCGGCATCGCCGAAGCGATCCTGCAAAAGACCCTTCTGGGCCAATCGTAAGGAGACGCCGCATGTCATCGGATCTGGTCATCGTTTACCACCGCCAACCCTACGAGGAAGTCGAAGAAAACGGGCGCATTGTCTTGCGGGACAACAAAAGCCCCAATGGCATCGTGCCCACGCTGAAAAGCTATTTCGGCACCGTCGACCACGGCGCTTGGATCGCGTGGAAACTGGCGAAGGATCCCGACAATCCGGACTTCGAACAGAAGATCGAGATCAAGGACAGCCATGGCAGCTATTCGGTGTCGCGCTTGCCGCTGTCGGCGGATCAGGTGCGCGAATTCTACCATGTCACCTCGAAAGAGGCGTTCTGGCCCATCCTGCACACCTTCAAGGAACGCTACAATTACGACCCCGTCGATTGGGACAATTTCTGTGCGGTGAACCAGCGCTTTGCCCAAGCCGCCGCAGACGAGGCCGCGCCGGGGGCCTTGGTCTGGGTGCATGACTATAACCTTTGGCTGGTGCCGGGCTATCTGCGCAAACTGCGCCCCGATGTGCGCATCGCCTTTTTCCACCACACGCCGTTTCCCGCCGCCGACACCTTCAACGTGCTTCCGTGGCGCCGCCAGATCGTGCAAAGCCTGCTGTGCTGCGACGATGTCGGCTTTCATATCCCGCGCTATGCGGTCAATTTCGTTTCGGTCGCGCGCAGCTTGTTTGATGTGGACGTGACCGACCGCATGCAGGTCCCGGATCGCTGGATTTCGGAAGGCACCGCGCTGACCGAACGCACCATGCCGACACGCCTGTCCTTTGACGGACGGTCGATTTCCGTCAGCGTCAATCCGGTGGGCGTCGATGTCGACTACATCGCCGAACGCAGCGCCGATCCAGACACCAACGCGCGCGCCGCCGAAATCCGCAGCGACCTCGACGACGTCAAGCTGATCCTGTCCGTGGGGCGCACCGACTATACCAAGGGCGGCGTGCAGCAACTGGAAAGCTTCGAACGCATCCTCGAAGCGCGCCCCGATCTGCGCGGCAAGGTCCGGCTGATGCATGTGTCGGTCAGCGCCAATCGCAACATGACCGTCTATGAACAGGTCCAGACCGAAATCGAACAGACCGCAGGCCGCATCAATGGACGGTTCGGCACATTGGAATGGCAGCCCGTGGCCCTGATTTCGCGCGCCATCGCCTTCACCGACCTTGTGGCCTATTACAAGGCCGCCGATGTCGCGTGGATCATGCCGTTGGCGGATGGGATGAACCTTGTGTGCAAGGAATTCATCGCCGCGCGGGACGATGGGGACGGGGTTCTTGTTCTGTCGGAATTCGCCGGCGCAGCGGTCGAGCTGGAAGATGCGCTGATCGCCAACCCGTATTCCTACCGGTCGCTGGATCGCACGATCCTGACTGCGCTCGACATGCCACAGGCGGACCGCCAGCGCCGCATGGCCAACCTGCGCGCCGCCGTCCGCCGAAACCCCGTGGGGCACTGGGGACCCGGGCGTTTGGCCCCGCCGCCCCCCAACGGAACCGCCGATGCGGCCTGATCCGGCGCGCCGCCTGTCGCCGCCCATGTCGTAAATCCTTGCGCAAGCGGCGGTGCCAAGACGGCGCGCTAATGCTGCACCTGCAAAGAGAAGGCGTTCACCCCCGTCGTCGAAAGAAGTCCTGCGATGCTGCAAGTCCTGTCCGGTGTCTGGGCCCTGTTGATCGGCATCGTTCTGATCATGCTCGGCAACGGGATGCATTTCACCCTGATCGGTCTGCGCGGCGGGATCGAAGGGTTTTCCGCAGCGGAACTGGCGGTGGTCACATCCGGCTATTTCCTGGGCTTCCTGTCGGGCGCGCGCTTCACACCGCTGTTGATCCAGCGCGTCGGCCATGTGCGCGTCTTTGCGGCACTGGGCAGTTTCATGTCCGCCGGACTGATCGCCTTCACGCTGATGGCCGAACCATGGGCGTGGACCTTGCTGCGGGTCTTGGTGGGGTTCTGCATGTCCGGCATTTACGTGGCGGCGGAAAGCTGGCTGAACAACGCCACCACGAATGAAAGCCGGGGCAAGGTCCTGTCGACCTACATGATCGCGCAAACCCTTGGCATCATCGGGGCGCAGGGTCTGTTGACGCTGGGCGATCCGGCGACCTCGGCCCTGTTCATCGGGGCGTCCATTCTGGTGTCGATTTCCTTCGCGCCAATCCTGTTGTCGGTCACCCCCGCGCCTGCCGCCGAAGTGGCCCGCCCGATGTCCTTTCGGCAGCTCTTTTCCGGCTCGCCCCTCGGGGCCATCGGGATTTTTCTTCTGGGCGGCATCTATGCCACCCAATCCGGCATGGCCGCCGTCTTCGGCAGCGAAATCGCCTTGTCCGCCAATGAAATCGCGCTGTTTGTCGCCATGCTGTTTGCCGGGGCGCTGATCCTGCAATTCCCCATCGGCTGGCTGTCGGACCGTCTGGACCGCCGCAAGGTGATCTTCGGCACCGCTGTGGTCGGCGCGGTGGCCTGCGCCTTGGGCTGGATGGCAGGCACCGATCTGACCCCCGATGGCCAGCGCAGCCTGTGGCCGATCATGGCGGCGGCCTTCTTCGCCGGGGGCATGACAACACCGCTATATGCTTTGCTGTTGGCCTACACGAACGACTTCCTGCCGACCGAAGACATGGCCGCCGCCTCGGGCGGGCTGGTCTTTACCTTCGGTCTGGGCGCGATCCTTGGCCCGCTGTTCACCGGTTGGGCCATGCAGGTGTTCGGGTCCGGCGGGTTCTGGCTGGTCACCGGGGCGACCTTCGCGGGCTTGGCGCTCTATGCCGCCTATCGCATGTCGCGGCGGGCCGCGCCGCAAGCGTCGGAAACAGACGCTTATCTGGGCGTTCTGCCCACGGCCTCTGTCGTGGCGGTCGAGGCTGCGGGCACATGGGCCGCAGAACAGGCCGACACCGACAGCGACGACAACGCGGCGGACAAGGGGTAGGGGACCCTACCGCACCGCCAAACCGTCCTGATCGAAGAAATGCAACCGCGTGTCTGGCAGGACCAGCCCGACGGTTTCGCCCGGTTTCAAGGTCGTTTCGCCGGATACCCGCGCGGTCATCTGGCCCAAGGGACCACAATCGAGGATCACAAAGCAATCCGCGCCAAGGTATTCGACCACGTCGATCACCCCGTCCAGCGCCCCGTCGCCCGGCGCGCCGATCTGCAAATGCTCGGGCCGGATACCAAGATGCTGCGCGGGGTGATCCCCGCCATAGGCCCCGCCGCGCCCGCCTTCCAGCACATAGCGGCCCGCCTGCGTCTTGCAGGGCACCACGTTCATCTTGGGCGATCCGATGAACTGCGCCACAAACAGGTTCGCGGGGCGTTCATACAGTTCGCGCGGCGTGCCGACCTGCGCGATCTTGCCGAATTCCAGCACCACGATCTTGTCGGCCAGCGTCATCGCTTCGACCTGATCGTGCGTGACATAGATCATCGTCGCGCCCAAGGACTGGTGCAGCTTGGCGATTTCGTACCGCATCTCGACCCGCAGCGCGGCATCGAGGTTCGACAAGGGTTCGTCGAACAAAAACGCCGTCGGATCGCGCACGATCGACCGCCCGATGGCGACGCGCTGGCGCTGCCCGCCCGACAGGTCCTTGGGGCGCCGATCCAGATAGGGTTCCAGCTTCAGCACGCTGGCGGCGTGGTTCACCTTCGCCTCGATCTCGGCCTTTGGGGCCCCTGCGGTCTTCAGCGAGAAGCCCATGTTTTCGCGCACCGACATATGCGGGTAAAGCGCATAGGACTGGAACACCATCGTCAGCCCGCGCTTGGCGGGTGGTTCCGGTGTCACGTCGCGCCCATCGATCAGGATCGCCCCGCGCGACGTTTCCTCAAGCCCCCCGATCATGCGCAGCAAAGTGGACTTGCCGCAGCCCGAGGGGCCAACGAAAATGACGAACTCGCCGTCTTCGATCTGAAGGTCAACGCCCTTGATGACCTGCGCATCGCCGTACCATTTTTCGACGGCTTCCAGCTTGATCGCCCCCATTATGCGCTCCCTTTTGTTGGTGACGCCCATCCCAGCCAGACGGCAGCGGTCCATGTGAAGGTGCCGCCACCGGCGGCTTCGCCGGTCATCGGGTCGAAATACTCGGCAAAGCCCTGTTCGATGATGGCCTCGGCGGTGGCCTTGCGCAGTGCCTCGGCGCGCTCGGTCAATCCGCGTTCCGCCATGCCGATCCCGATCAGCGCATTCATGATCCCCCAGGTCGGGCCGCGCCAATACCGCTTGGCATCAAACCGGTCCGAGGCCGGATCATGGCTGGGCACGGGGTATCGGCACAGACCCGCGATGCGGTCGTATTGCGCCTCCATCCCCGGATGGTCGAGGCCCGCATACCAGTTCAGGAACGACGCGTTCGACACGCACCCGGCCCATTTGCCCGACCGCACATCGCGCGCGTCATAGCAGGCCAGATCCGGGTTCCACAGGGTTTCGGCCCCGGCTTCCAGCGCCGCGATATCCGCTTCGACCGCTGTGACATCCTCGCCCAAGGCGCGGCCCAAGGCGGCCAGATCGCGTTGCGCGCGCAGCAGGATAAAGGTCATCGTCGGGTCGGCCACGCGGAACGGGTTCTGCTCCAACAAGGCCGCTTCGTCCCAGTTCAACCGACGCCCCAGCTGCACCAGCCAGATATAGCGGTCATAATCATACTTCGTCGGGCGCATGGCCGGATCGACATGCGACGTGTCGCGGCGGGTGTATTCGCCCACGCCCACCGGATCGATCCCCGCCATCGCGCCGTCCCAATCAGGCGTGTTGTCGCGTCCGGCCTCCCATGGATGGGTGATGCAGACCGCGCCCCGGTCCAGACGCCAGTCCATGAACCAGCGGTGCCATGCCAGCATCTTGGGATAAAGCCGCGCGATGGCACCGCGCCCCGCATCGGGGTCCATGTCGTAAATCCGTTTGGCAAAGCTGGCCGCCACGGGGGGCTGGCTGATCCCGGACGAGGCCACAGGCCCGGTCCCGCCCCACACATCCGGCCCCGGAAAATAGCCCGGGTCGGGTTTGTGGAACAGGATATGGGGCACCATCCCATTGTCCCATTGCCCGGTGAACAGCGTCTCCAACTCGGCCCAGGCCCGTTCGATATCGAAGGTCGCAAACCCCCAAGCCGCAAAGGCGCTGTCCCAGTTCCATTGATAGGGGTAAAGCCCCGCGGTCGGCACGGTGTACCCGCCCCGATCATTGCCGCGCAGAATCGCGCGCGCGCGTTCGTCCATATCGGGCAAACTTTGCGTGTTCATCCTTTCACGCTCCCGGCTGTCAGACCTTTGGTCATGAATTTCTCCAACCCCAAGAACAGCACCATGACCGGAACGGTGGCGATCACCGCCCCAGCCATCAGATGTTCGCGGGGAATTTCAGAACTGTTCAACATGGCGACCCCCCGCGTCAGCGTGAACTTCGACGGGTCGTCCAGCAGCATGAACGCCAGCAGGAACTCGTTCCAGGCGATCATGAAGACATACAAGCTGACCGAGGCCAGCGCGGGCAGCGCCAAGGGCAGGGTGATCTTCCAGATCACCTGAAGGCGGTTCAGCCCGTCCATCAGCCCGGCTTCCTCGACCTCGGCGGGCAGGCCCCGGAAATAGCCCTGCAACATGTACAGCGCGACCGGGATCGTCGTGACCGGATAGATCAGGATGATCCCGATGACCGTATTGCGCAGCCCCGTCACCGAAAAGGCGATATAGATCGGCAAGGCCAGCACGATCATCGGCACCATGTAGATCAACAGAATGGACCGCGAAAACGCCTTCTGCCCGGAAAACCGCAGCCGCGCCACGGCATAGGCGCCGGGGATGGAAAAGGCCAAGGTGATGAACACCGTCAGGACCGAGACATAGAAACTGGTCCACATGTACTGGCCGAAATTAAAGTCGCGGAACAGCTCGTGATAGCTGCGGAACAGCGCCCAGCCCTTGTCGATGTCCAGCGAGAAATCCAGCGGGTTCTGCAACAGCGCCGATTGCGATTTCAGGCTGGTCATGACCATGACGTAGAACGGGATCAGCACGATCGCCGTGAAGAAGATATACCCAAACCCGGTCAGAAAGCGGATCCACGCTTCCTCCATCTCGTGCCGGGTCAGCGCGCCCATTTGCGTATCGCCCATGATCTTGACCAGCGACCAAGCGGCGATCCCGGCCAAGGCCGCAGCGGCGAAGATCGTGTTGACCCAGCTGCTATCGGCCAGCATCGGGCCAAGCCCCGCCAGCGTCGCCGCAAAGACCAGCGCCCCCAAAAGCCCGCCCTTGACCAAGGGGGTCGCCTGCGCCGTCGCCGCAAGGCCCAAGCCCGCGCCAAAGATCAGCGACACCCACAGCGCCGGGCGGAACGGATCGCCGGTTGCGAAGGACATCGTGATCGACACGGTCGTGGCCAGAATGAACAGCCACAGCGCCCCGATCAGCGGGCCCGACACATATCCAAAGCGCAGCCATCTCATAGGCCTTCCTCCCGGCTGATGAACCTGAAGAAAAAGAAGCTGAACATCAGCAGGCAGGCGAAGATCACCAC
>CAZIKH010000004.1:0-43621 GCA_964539755.1 uncultured Dinoroseobacter sp.
TGGCGGATCAGGTGGACATGGGTGAACCCGTCGGCCCAATCCAGCGGGAAATCGGGCAGCATGTGGTGGGGCATGTGTTTTTGATACCAATGCGGCTGATCGCCGGGGATCGGACCCGCCAGATGCGCGGCGACCTTGGCCGGATCGGTTTCATGCGCGGCCATGATCGCATCGCCCATCGGATGCACCGACCCGCTGGCCGCAAGATAGGGGGCATAGAACGGCTCGTCGCTGGCCGCGCAATCCCCGCGCGCGGCAAAGCTGTACATCATCGCCGTCGACAGGTTGCGGGGGCCGGACCACATGGCAATCCGCATCGGGTTCCTCCGGGCTGTTTGGCGCAGCCTGCGGCGGGTTGGGGAATGTTTCAAGTCGTCACCTCTGGGTGAGAACCCGCCGCTTCACCGAGGCGTGAGTTGTGCGTCAACCACCCGACAGGCCACCTTTGGCGCGACCGGAAGGAGGTTCCCCATGCGTATGCGGTTCTTGATGTTTCATGTGCGGCCCGCCCTGTTGGCGGCGGCGATGCTGCTGGGCCTTGCACTCCAACACGGGGCCACCCACGCCCAGACAACCGACCGGATTCTGGTCGCGGGCGGGTGCTTCTGGTGTGTCGAAGCCGATTTCGAAAAGGTGCGCGGCGTGACCGAAGCCGTGTCCGGCTTTGCCGGTGGCACCGTGGAAAACCCCACCTATCGCGAGGTCGTGCGCGGCGGCACCGGACATTTGGAAGTGGTCGAGATTACCTTCGACCCCGGTCAGGTGACCGCGCGCCAACTTTATGATCTGTTCTTCCGGTCCGTCGATCCAACCGATGCCGGGGGTCAGTTCTGTGATCGCGGCGAAAGCTACGCGACCGCCATTTTCGCGCTGAACGACACCCAAGCCGCCGCTGCCCAAGCCGCCAAGGCAGCGGCCCAAGCCGAATTGGGGCAGACCATCGTCACCCCCATTCGGGGCGACGCGCCCTTTTATCCGGCGGAAGCCTATCATCAGGATTACTATAAATCCGACGATCTGATCCTGTTGACCCGGTTTGGACCGACCAGCAAGGCGAACGCCTATACCCGCTACCGCGAAGCCTGCGGACGGGACGCGCGCGTGCGCAGCTTGTGGGGCGATGACGCGCCGTTCGTGAATTAGGGCTACAGCTGGGTTGCGAGGAAGGCCGCGACTTCGGCCGCGGTGGGCATGGCGTCGGCGGTGCCGGGCCGCGTGACCTGAATGGCGCTGGCCGCCGCCGCCCAGCGCAAGGCCTCTGGCAGATCCGCCCCCAAGGCGCGGCGCGCGGCGAAGGTCCCGATATAGCAATCCCCTGCCCCGGTCGTATCGACCGGGCGAACCGAAAACGCCGGACAGGTCAGAACCTGCGCGCCAAAATACGTCGCCCCTTCTGCGCCCCGGGTGACCAGAACGTCTTGCGGCATGTCCTCGGGGGTTTGTCCAAGGCTTTGCGTCAGGGCGGCGGCCTCGCCTTCGTTCATCACCAGCAAATCGACATGGGGCAGGACCTGTTTGACCGCCTCGGCCTGAAACGGTGCTGCGGAATAGATCACGGTCAGGCCTTGTTGGGCCGCTGCTTCGGCCGCCTGCGGGGTGATCGACACTTCGTTCTGCAATAGGCAGATGTCGCCCGGACCATAGCCCGCCAGACCTGCCCGCACGGCGTCCAGCGGAACGGCATCATTCGCCCCGGCCAGAAGAAGAATCGCGTTTTCCCCGTTGGGATCGACCGCGATGATCGCGTGGCCACTGGGGACCGCGACTTGGGCAATCTGGGTCGTGTCCACGCCCTTGGCCGCCAAGGCGTCGATCAACCAGGTATCGCCCTGCCCGATGGCGCCAGCATGGGCGACCTGGGCCCCGGCAAGGGCGGCCGCAATCGACTGGTTCGCCCCCTTGCCGCCCAGCATCCGCACCCGGTCTTGCGCCGCCAAGGTTTCCCCCGGTGCCGGCAGATGCGGCACGCGGTAGATGTAATCGGCATTGATCGACCCGATGGTCAGGATGCGCCCCATCGGGTCAGCCCACCTTGCAGGCCGCCAAAACGGCCATGTTCAGAACGTCATTCGCGGTGCTGGTCGACGAACATAGCTGAATGGACTTGCCGACCCCCGACAGGATCGGCCCGATCACCGTGGCATCGCCCAATTGCTGCATCATCTTGACCGAAATACTGGCCGAATGGCGCGCGGGCACCACCAGCACATTCGCCGGCCCGCTGAGACGGCAGAACGGGTATTGCGCCATGACCGACGGGTTCAGCGCCACATCGACGGTCATTTCCCCGTCATATTCGAAATCGACACCACGCTTGTCCAAGACAGATGGGGCAAGGTGCATTTTTTCGGCCCGCTCGGACACGGGATAGCCGAAGGTCGAGAAGCTGACAAAGGCGACGCGCGGCTCCAGACCCAGCGTCCGGGCGGTGCCCGCCGCCCGCGTGGCGATATCGGCAAGGTCGGTGTCGCTGGGCCATTCATGCACCAAGGTGTCGGCAATCAGCACCACACGCCCCTTGGTCAGCAAGGCCGTGACACCGACCGCGCCATCCTTGGCGCTGGCGTCGAAGACGTGGTTCAGCAAGCCCAAGACATGCGCCGATTTTCGCGTGGCCCCGGTCACAAGGCCATCGCCATGGCCATGGGCCAGCATCAGGGCGGAAAACACGTGTCGATCCCGGGCGGCAAGGCGATGGATGTCCTGTGCATCATGTCCGCGCCGTTGCAAACGTCGGTACAGGAAATCCTTGTAGCTGTCCAAATGCGGGGTGTTACCAGCATTGACGATCTGCAATTCGGACACTGCATCGGCCAGCCCGGCCTCGGTCAGTTTGGCGCGGACATCGTCGTCGCGGCCCACAACCAGCGCCTGCCCCAAGCCGGATCGCTGATAGGCGACCGCCGCGCGCAGGACGCGCACATCGTCGCCTTCGGCGAAGATCATCCGCGCTTGGGCGCTTTTGGCGCGGGCATAAAGCCCCTGCAGCATCGAGGCGGTCGGATCCATCCGCGCCTGCAAACTGTGTTCATACCCCGCCAGATCGACAATCGGGCGGCGGGCCACCCCGGTATCCATCCCGGCCTTCGCCACCGCAGGCGGGACGGTATGGATCAATCGTGGATCAAACGGGGTCGGAATGATGTAGTCGCGCCCGAAACTAAGCGACCGACCATAGGCCATGGCCACCTCGTCCGGCACGTCCTGACGCGCCAAGGCGGCCAAGGCATGGGCGCAGGCAATCTTCATTTCGTCGTTGATTGCGCGGGCCTGAATGTCCAGCGCGCCCCGGAACAGATAGGGAAACCCAAGCACGTTGTTGACCTGATTGGGATAGTCCGACCGCCCGGTGGCAACGATGGCGTCTTCGCGCACGGCATGGGCTTCTTCGGGCGTGATTTCCGGGTCGGGATTGGCCATGGCGAAGATCACCGGATTGTCGGCCATGGATCGAACCATGTCGGGTGTGACCGCGCCCTTGACCGACACGCCCAGAAAGACATCCGCGCCTTTCATCGCCTCTTCCAGCGTGCGCAGATCGGTGGCGGCGGCATGGGCGGATTTCCATTGGTTCATCCCCTCGGTCCGGCCTTGGTAGATGACCCCCTTGGTGTCGCACATCAGGCAGTTGTTGTGCTGTGCGCCCATCGCCTTCAGCAATTCCAGACAGGCAATGCCCGCAGCGCCAGCCCCGTTCAGCACGATCCGGACATCTTCGATCTTCTTGCCGGACAGGTGCAGCGCGTTGATCAACCCTGCCGCACAGATCACCGCTGTGCCATGCTGGTCGTCATGGAAGACGGGGATATCCATTTCCTCTTTCAGGCGCTGTTCGATGATGAAGCATTCCGGCGCCTTGATGTCTTCCAGGTTGATGCCGCCAAAGCTGGGGCCCATCAGCCGCACGGCGTTGATGAATTCGTCCGGATCTTCGGTGTCGAGTTCGATGTCGATGGAGTTGATATCGGCAAAGCGCTTGAAGAGCACCGCCTTGCCTTCCATCACGGGCTTGGAGGCCAGCGCGCCCAGATTGCCCAACCCCAGGATCGCGGTGCCGTTTGAAATGACCGCAACCATGTTGCCCTTGGTCGTGTAATCATACGCGGTTGCCGGATCGGCGGCGATCGCTTCAACAGGGACCGCCACGCCCGGCGAATAGGCCAAGCTAAGGTCGCGCTGCGTGGTCATCCGGGTCGAGGCGCTGATATCCAGTTTGCCGGGAACGGGTTCCAGATGATAGGCGAGCGCTTCTTCTGGGGTAACTTTGTTGCGTTCAGCCATCTGGTCGTGTCCTTTTATGTCCGGATTTGTTCTTTAGCCTGCGTCTGCCGGGACCACAACCGCTTGTGGACAATTGGGAATTCGCGCTTTCAGCGCAGGGTCGCAGATTCTAGGGTACGGCCCAAGCTTGGGGGGCCGAATGACCAAAGTGACGCCGATGATGGCGCAATATCTGGAGATCAAGGCACGCCATGAAGGCGCGCTGTTGTTCTACCGGATGGGCGATTTCTACGAGATGTTCTTTGACGACGCCGTCGCCGCGGCCGAGGCTTTGGACATCGCCCTGACCAAGCGCGGCCAGCACGAAGGCAAGGATATCCCGATGTGCGGGGTGCCCGTTCACGCCGCCGAAGGCTATCTGCTGACCCTGATCCGCAAAGGGTTTCGCGTTGCGGTCTGCGAACAACTGGAAGACCCCGCCGAGGCCAAGAAGCGCGGCGCGAAGGCGGTCGTGCGGCGCGATGTGACGCGCGTGGTCACGCCGGGCACCTTGACCGAAGACAGTCTGCTGGATGCACGGCGGCACAATTTTCTGGCCAGCTTCGCGCAGGTCCGCGACGACAGCGCGCTGGCGTGGGTCGATATTTCCACCGGCGCGTTTCATGTCATGCTGTGCCCGCCCGCGCGGCTGGGCCCGGAATTGGCCCGCCTTGCCCCCAGCGAATTGCTGCTGGCCGATCCTGCCGCCCCGGATCTGCGCGACATGGCCGAAGGCCAAGGTGTGGCGGTCACCGAAATGGCGCGGTCCAGTTTCGACAGCACCGATGCCCGAACCCGGCTTTGCGAAGCGTTTTCCGTGGCCACGCTCGAGGCGTTTGGCAGCTTTACCCGGGCCGAGGAAAGCGCAATGGGCGCGGTCGTGGCCTATCTGGACCTGACCCAAAAGGGTCAGATGCCCCGGCTGACGCCCCCCGCGCGGGACCGCGCGGACCGCGTGGTGCAGATCGATGCCGCAACCCGGCGCAATCTGGAACTGACCCACACGCTGGAAGGTCAGCGCAAGGGATCGTTGCTGACAGCCATCGACCGGACCCTGACCGCCGGGGGCGCGCGTCTGTTGGAACGCCGCCTGTCCGCCCCGTCGACCCAGCGCGATGTGGTCGAGGCACGTCAGGACGCGGTGCAGGCTTTGGTCGATAACGCAGATCTGCGGGAAACCCTGCGCACGCGTTTGCGCCGCACACCCGATCTGGACCGCGCCTTGTCCCGGTTGGCCCTGCACCGCGGGGGCCCGCGTGACCTGGGCGTCTTGCGGGCTTGCCTGATCGAGGCGGCGGGATTGGCCGAAGACCTGCCCGAAAACTTGCCCCGCCTTCTGGCCGATGCCCGCGCCGCCCTGTTTGGGTTCGACGCGTTGTGCGCCCAATTGCAGGACAGCTTGGTTGCCGATTTGCCGCTGTCGATCCGGGATGGCGGGGCCATCGCGGCAGGGGTGTCCGCCGATCTGGATGCCGCGCGACAGCTGCGGGACGAAGGCCGGGGGGTGATCGCCGCGCTGCAGGCGACCTATGCCGATCAGACCCAGATCGGGTCGCTAAAGATAAAACATAACAATGTCTTAGGCTATTTCATCGAAACCCCGGCGACCCATGCCAAGAAGATGCTGGCGCCCCCTTTAAGCGACAGCTTTATCCATCGTCAGACGACCGCGAACGCCGTGCGCTTTACCACGGTGGAGCTGAGCGGCCTTGAGACGAAAATTCTGAACGCAGGCGCGCAGGCCCTGGCGCTGGAAACGGCGCTGTTCGAGGATTTGTGCGCGGCGGCGCTGGATCGGCATGCCGACCTGTTGGGGCTGGCCCGCGCCTTGTCGGAATTGGACCTGACAGCCGGTTTGGCCGATCTGGCGGCGCGGCAGGACTGGGTGCGCCCGCAGATGACCGATGACATGGATTTCGCCATTCAAGGGGGTCGGCATCCGGTGGTCGAAGCCGCGTTGCAGGCGCAAGGGGCAGCGCCCTTTGTGGCCAATGATTGCGATCTGTCGGGCGATCCGGCGGCGATGTGGGTGCTGACCGGGCCGAACATGGCCGGGAAATCCACGTTTCTGCGCCAGAACGCCCTGATCGCGATCCTTGCGCAGATGGGCAGTTTCGTGCCCGCGCGGCAGGCGCGGATCGGGATGGTCAGCCAGGTGTTCAGCCGGGTGGGGGCATCCGACGATCTGGCACGCGGGCGGTCCACCTTCATGGTCGAGATGGTGGAAACCGCCGCGATCCTGAATCAGGCGGATCAGCGCGCCTTGGTCATTCTGGACGAAATCGGACGCGGCACCGCCACCTATGACGGTTTGTCCATCGCTTGGGCGGTTCTGGAACACCTGCACGAGGTCAATCGCTGCCGGGCCTTGTTCGCCACGCATTACCACGAATTGACCGCGCTGGCGGACCGGCTGGCGCGGGTGGAAAATGCGACCGTTCGGGTCAAGGAATGGCAGGGCGAGGTGATCTTCCTGCATGACGTGACCAAGGGCGCGGCGGATCGGTCCTATGGGGTTCAGGTCGCCAAGCTGGCGGGGCTGCCAGACGCGGTGACGGCCCGCGCAAAGGATATCTTGACCAAGTTAGAGGCCGGGACCGAGGCCAAGGGCAAAGCCCAGATGATCGAGGACCTGCCGCTGTTCAGCGCCAGCCCAGCGCCGCCGCCGCCCGCCGCCGCGCAAGGGCCATCCGAACTGGAGACGCGGCTGGCGGCGATCCTGCCCGATGATCTGACCCCGCGCGAGGCGCTGAGCCTGATCTACGAGCTGAAAGAGGCGCTGGAACGCCAGCAGACCGACCGCCGCCCTTCGGGCTAGCTGGCCGACGAAACGCCAACCTGGGCCGGGCGCAGCAAGCGGTCGTGCAACAGGAACCCTTCGGTCATCACCTGAATGATGCCGCCTTTGGGCACATCCGGGACGGGCGCTTCGAACATGGCCTGATGCAATTGCGGATCGAAGGTGTCGCCCTTTTCCGGGGCGATCAGGGTGATCCCATGCTTGGTGAAGATGTTCAGAAGTTCGCGCAGGGTCAGTTCGACCCCATCCAGCACAGCGCGTTCGGTTTCGCTGATGTCGCCGTCCTGACCCGCGCCCGCATCCAGCGCGCGCCGCAGATTGTCATAGACGGGCAGCATATCGCGGGCCAGTTTCGCCCCGCCGAACTGTTCGGCTTCGCGGCGGTCGCGTTCCCCGCGTTTGCGCGCGTTCTCGGCATCGGCCAAGGCGCGCAGCAGCCGGTCCTTCAATTCGTCCCGTTCCGCCACGATGGCCGTGACGTCGGGATGCACATCGTCGTCGGCCCCTTCCGCCGGGGCGGGGTCTGCGGCTGGGTCGGCTGGGGCGTCTGTGTCCGCTGCGGGGTCCGCCGCATCCGCGATTTCGTCAAAAATGTTGTCTTCCTTGGGGTTCGCCATTGCGCGTGCTTTCCTTGCCTCGATCCGCGAGCAGCCGTCCGACCAGCTGCGCGGTGTAATCCACGATCGGCACGATCCGTCCGTAATTCAGACGGGTGGGTCCAATCACACCCACGGCACCGATGATCTTTCGATCAGCGTTCATATAAGGAGAGACCACCAGAGAGGAACCCGAAAGTGAGAACAACTTGTTTTCCGAGCCGATAAAAATGCGCACACCCTCGCCCTGTTCGGTCAGGGACAGGAATTCGGCAATATCCCGCTTGCGTTCGAGGTCGTCGAACAATTCGCGCACCCGGTCCAGATCCTTGGCTTCGGCGCTGTCCCCCAGCAGATTGGCCCGCCCGCGCACGATCAGGCGGGCGTTTGGATCATCCTCGGCGGCCCAAACGGCCGCGCCCATTTCGACCAGTTGCGCGGCAAGGCTGTCCAGATCGCGGCGATTGCGTTCAATCTCGGCAGCGATGACCTGACTGAGTTCGGTCAGGGTGCGACCTTCGGCGATGGTGTTCAGGAAATTGGCAGCCTGCCGCATCGACGCCGGGGTCTGTCCCGCCGGGGGGGTGAACACGCGATTCTCGACATGGCCATCGGTGAAGACCAACACGACAAGCGCCCGGCTGGGGTCCAGCGAGACAAATTCGATATGCTTGACCGGGGCTTCCTGTTTCGGGGTCAGAACAAGGCTGGCCCCTTGGGTGATCGACGACAGGGTGGACCCGACACGGTCCAGCAGGGTCGCGACCTCGGCCCGATTGTCGGTGGCGGTCTGGTCGATCTGGGCGCGGTCCGCCTGATCGACATCGCCCACTTCAAGGAGGCCATCGACAAACATGCGCAGACCCAGTTGCGTGGGGATGCGGCCCGCCGAGACATGCGGCGAATCGAGGAGGCCCAGATACTCGAGATCCTGCATGACATTGCGGATCGTCGCGGCAGAGACTTTTTCCGACATGCTGCGGGTCAGGGTGCGGCTGCCCACGGGATCGCCGGTGTCCAGATAGCCTTCGACGACCCGGCGAAACACCTCGCGCGAGCGGTCGTTCATTTCAGCAAGAAGGCGGCGTCCGTCGTCCATTCGGTCCTGTGTCACTGTCCGGTCTGATCTAAGGGTCGCGTCCCCTGCCCGTCAATCTGCCTTGCGTTTTCGGGATCGGCCCGCCTATCTGCGGGCGTTGTCACGGGAAAGGAACGGATTATGCGCCCCTCTGGTCGTCAGGTAAACGAAATGCGGTCGATTTCAATTGAAACCGGCGTGATGCGCCATGCGGAAGGGTCCTGCCTGATCAAGTGCGGTGACACGCATGTGCTGTGCAGCGCCTCGGTCGAGCCGCGCGTGCCGCCCTTCCTGAAGAACTCGGGTCTTGGCTGGGTGACGGCGGAATACGGCATGCTGCCGCGCGCCACCCATACGCGCGGGCGGCGCGAAGCCGCGCAAGGCAAGCAAAGCGGGCGCACGCAGGAAATTCAACGGCTGATCGGTCGGTCCCTGCGCGCGGGTGTTGATCGCGTCGCGTTGGGCGAACGCCAGATCACGATTGATTGCGACGTCCTGCAAGCCGATGGCGGGACACGCTGTGCGTCGATCACCGGGGCCTGGGTCGCGCTGCGTCTGGCGGTCAACAAGCTGATGAAGGCGGGGGATGTTCTGTCGGACCCCTTGCTGGACCCGGTTGCCGCAGTCAGTTGCGGGATCTATGCCGGGCAGCCGGTTCTGGATCTGGATTACGCGGAAGACAGCGAGGCGGGCACCGATGCGAATTTCGTGATGACCGGGTCCGGCGGGTTGATCGAGATCCAAGGGTCCGCGGAAGGGGCGCCGTTTTCGCGGGCCGATTTCAACCAGTTGATGGATTATGCGGAAAAGGGGATTGCCGAACTGGTGGCGGCGCAAAAGGCGGCTTTGGCCTGATGCGCAAGTTCGTGGAACCCAAGCTGGTGGTCGCGACCCATAATCAGGGGAAGCTGGAGGAAATTCGCGATCTTCTGGCCCCGTTCGGGGTGCAGACGGTTTCGGCAGCGGCCTTCGGGTTGCCGGAACCGGATGAGACCGAAACCACCTTTGTCGGCAATGCGCGCATCAAGGCCCATGCCGCCGCCAAGGCAACGGGGTTGCCCGCGCTGGCCGATGATTCCGGGATCGAGATCGACGCGCTGGACAACGCCCCGGGGGTCTACACGGCGGATTGGGCGGAAACGCCGAACGGGCGCGATTTCGAGATGGCAATGCGCAAGACTCATGAGATGCTGGAAGCGAAGGCCGCGCCCCATCCCCGGACGGCGCGTTTCTGCTGCACGCTGGTTCTGGCTTGGCCCGATGGCGAAGATGCCGTGTTCGAAGGACGGATGCCCGGGCGCGTGGTCTGGCCGATGCGCGGAGATCAAGGGCATGGCTATGATCCGATCTTCCAACCGGACGGCTATGACATCACCTTTGGGGAAATGGACCGTTGGGAAAAGAACCGCATCAGCCACCGGGCCCGCGCCTTTGAGAAGCTGGTGACCATCTTCGAGGAGGGCGCGGAATGACCCGCCGGACAATCAGCACCGGATCGCCGTTCGAAGCGGCGCTGGGATATTCGCGGGCGGTGGTGCAGGACAATTGGTGCTTTGTCTCGGGTGTCACGGGCTTTGATTATCAGACGATGCAGATGCCCGAAGGGGTCGCGGCCCAAGTAACCCAGAGCTTCCAAACCGTGACCCGAGTGTTGCGGGAGGCGGGGTTCGATCCACAAGATATAGTGCGGGTTGTGCACTATCTGCCGCGCCGTGATCTGGTCGAAGCCGCAACCCCTGCCATCGGACGCGCCTTGGCCGACATCCGCCCCGCAGCCACAATGGTTCTGGCGGACCTGATGACGGAAGAGATGCTCTATGAGGTGGAAGTCACGGCCTATCGGGGGACTTGATGTCAAGCGACGCGCGCCGCCCGTTTGGATTGTATCTGCATTGGCCCTTCTGCGAATCGAAGTGCCCGTATTGCGACTTTAACAGCCATGTCGTGACCCATGTGGATCAGGACGCGTGGAAGGCCGGGTTCTTGTGGGATCTGGAGCGGCTTTGGGCCGAAACCCCGGACCATATCTTGCAGACGATCTATTTCGGCGGGGGGACCCCGTCGTTGATGTCAGCGGATCTGGTTGGGGCAATCCTCGACAAGGTGGCCGCGCTTTGGCCGCGCGCGAACTCTGTCGAGGTCACGCTGGAGGCCAACCCCGGTTCGGTCGAAGTCGGGCGGTTCCGCGGGTATCGCGCGGCGGGCGTCACCCGTGTTTCTTTGGGGGTGCAAGCGCTGAACGATGCCGATCTGCGCGCCTTGGGGCGGTTGCATAGCGCAGACGAGGCCCGACGCGCGATCAGCATTGCCCAGTCGGTCTTTGATCGGGTGAGCTTCGACCTGATTTATGCCCGACAAGCGCAAGGACGGGCGGCTTGGGAGAAAGAACTGACCGAGGCGCTGGGGTTCGGGACCGAGCATCTGAGCCTTTATCAGCTGACCTTGGAAGATGGGACGGTGTTTTCGCGTCGGTATGCGCAAGGCAAACTGCATGGGCTGCCTGACGAGGACCTCTCCGTCGACTTGTTCAATCTGACGCAAGAGTTGACCGCCTCGGCAGGTTTGCCGGCGTATGAGGTCTCGAACCATGCGCGGCCCGGATGGGAATCGCAGCACAATATCGGGTATTGGACGGGCCGCGATTATCTTGGGGTTGGGCCGGGGGCCCATGGGCGGATCACCTTGAACGGGACCTGTTGGGCGACCGAGGAAAGACGGATGCCGGCGGCCTGGCTGGACGCTGTTTCACGTGAAACATCCCCCGAGGTGCCGCGCGTGCCGATTGCGCACGAAGATCGCGCGGAAGAGCTGTTGATCATGGGGCTACGGCTGACCGATGGCCTTGATCGAGCCGAGATTGAGCGGCTTCGCGGACGGCCTTTGCCCGAACCCAAACTTCGCAGCCTTGAGGCAGACGGAATGCTGGCGATCAAAGGCCCCATCATCCGCGCGACACCCCAAGGACGATTGCTGTTGAACACGGTGATCCGCGAAATTGTTCTTGGTTGATCAGTTTAGGTGTGGCCTTTGGGCGCGACGTTCCCGGCGGCCGATCGGGGGCCGCGGCAAACAAGGCAAAGCTTCAGTTCTGGGTCCTGTAGCACTGGGACTTCATCCCAAGTTCAACTAAACCCCGACAGCCGTTGGCACAGAATATCCAGCTGTTCCAGATCGCGGTACTGAATTACGACATTCCCGTGGTGTTCGCCATTGCTGTGGTTGATCGTGACCTTCATGCCCAATGTCGCGGTCAGGTCACCTTCCAGCGCGCGTGTGTCTGCGTCTTTCGCGGGTGGACGCCCGGTTCGCGCCCCGCGTCCGTCCGGATCAACGACGGCCAAGCGCGCCATGCGTTCGGTTTCCCGAACAGACAGTCCTTCCTTTATGACATTGCCAGCCAGAACTGACGGGTTTGGCGCTGTGATCAGGGCCCGCGCATGACCCGCAGTCAGACGCCCTTCCCGCAAATGCGCCTGAACATCCTCCGGAAGGGACAAGAGTCGCAACAGGTTGGCGATGTGGCTGCGGCTGCGCCCCAAGGCTTCCGCGACCTTTTCTTGCGTGTGACCGAAACGCTCCATCAGCTGGCGATAGCCTTGCGCTTCTTCGACGGGATTCAGGTCAGATCGTTGAATGTTTTCGATAATCGCGATTTCCAGAACCTCGGTATCGTCGAGGTCGCGGATAATCACCGGAACTTCGTGCAACTGTGCCAGTTGCGCGGCCCGCCAGCGGCGTTCGCCGGCAACGATCTGATAGACGCCGTCCGCTTGGGGCGCTTTTCGGACGATCAGAGGCTGGATCACGCCTTTCTGGCGCAACGATGCTGCCAAACTGTCGAGATCTTCCTTCGGAAAATCCCGTCTAGGCTGATCAGGGTTCGGCTGAAGCAAGTCGACCGCGACCAAAGTCGATCCGGAAATCGGCCCAGCGGTGGAGGGATCGTCGGGACCCAGATTTGCATCCGCCATCAACGCGGACAAACCCCGCCCCAACCCGCGGCGGTCTTTCTTGCCATTGCTCATACTCAGGTCTCCGCCGAGGTTAGTTGGGACGCCATATGCGCTTGTCGGTTCAGATACTCTGCCGCCAATTCACGATAGGCAAGGCTGCCACGGGATGTCGGATCGTAATCCAGCACCGACATCGCGAAAGACGGCGCTTCGCTGACCCGTACATTGCGGGGAATGATTGTGTCATAGACCAAGTCGCCCAGGTTTTCGCGGGCATCTTCTTCAACCTGTTTGGACAGGTTGTTGCGGCTATCATACATGGTCAGCACGATCCCTTCGATCCGCAAAGAAGGGTTCGCGGTTTGACGAACTTCGCGAATCGAAAGCATGAGTTGGGACAGACCTTCCAGGGCAAAGAATTCGCTCTGCAGGGGGACAAGAACCGAATCTGCACAGACCATCGCGTTGACCGTCAGCAAATTCAGGGATGGCGGACAGTCGATCAGGATCGTGTCAAAGGCGAGTTGATCCTGCGGATGGGACCGGACGGCATCGCGCAGAAGGAAAACCCGCTTCTCGTTTCCGACCAATTCGATATCTGCCGAACTCAAGTCCGTGGTCGCGGGTGCGATCGACAAGTTCTTCACGTCAGTCGACCGGATGACTTCGGACAAGGCCATATTGTCCAGAAGGACATCATACGTGGTGCTGTCGCGGTCCGTCTTGTCGATCCCCAATCCCGTCGAAGCGTTTCCCTGCGGATCCAGATCAATAATCAGAACCTGCTGGCCCGTTTCCGCCAAAGCACTGCCCAGATTGATCGCGGTCGTCGTCTTGCCCACCCCGCCTTTCTGGTTGGCGATGGCGATGATCTTGGGCCGAGGATCGGCAAGAATATCAGACACGTTTTATATCCCGGATAGAAAGCAGCACAGCATCGGGCTGAGTCACACTATGGACCTTCTGGTGGGTGAAGTTCCAGTGTTCAAGCGCCTGCTGAAGTTCGATCTGGTGGTTTGCCCCTTTTGGCAACAACGCAACGCCGGTTTCGCCAAGATGGCGGGCAACATATCCAAGCAATTGGGGCAACGGGGCAAGCGCCCGCGCTGACACGACGTCGCTGGCCTGCGGCGGCACATCCTCGACCCTTTGCGCAAGAACTTTGAACCCAACCCCCGTTTCGCGAGCCACTGTACGCAGAAATGCTGCCTTGCGCTGATCGCTTTCCACCAGCGTCAGGTGAAGGTCCGGCTGACGTTCCGCAGCCAACAGCGCCACCACAACGCCGGGCAACCCGCCACCACTGCCAAGATCAAGCCATGTCTGCGCCGCAGGCGGGCAATGATCCATCAATTGGGCCGAATCGCGGATATGCCGATGCCATATCTGGGACAGAGACGCCTGTGCGACCAGATTGATCTTGCCATTCCAACGACCGAGCAGCGCGACATACCGATCCAGCCGGGCAATGGTCTGGTCTGACAACGCGCAATCCTGAAGAAATTCCTCGCGTCCCACGGCTAAGCTGATCGCCGTTTTTCCATTTGCCGCATCCGCGCAAGGATCAAGGCCAAAGCTGCCGGTGTCATACCTTCGATCCGCGATGCTTGATCCAGGCTGGCCGGTCGGACCTGCTGAAGCTTCTGCAGCAATTCCGACGAAATACCCTTTATGGCGCTGTAGTCGAAGTCCGTTGGCAGCCGCCGCTGGGATTCTTCCTGCATCTGGCGATTCTCTCGGGCCTGCCTTTCGACATAGGGCGCGTAGCTTGCATCGATTTCAACCTGTGTCCGAATGGATGGGTCCACCTCGGACAACATGGGCCAGATGGGCAGCAAATCGTTCAGACTGACCGTCGGAAACGCCAGAAGATCATAGCCGCTGCGCCGAATCCCGTCTTCACTGACATCCAGCCCGGCAGCGCGCGCCTCGTTCGGGGTTAATGTCTGCGACTTGAGCGCTTGGGTGGTTCGGGCCAGCGCCTCTTGCTTGGCCTCAAAGACCCGCCGCCGCGCTTCCCCAACGCATCCCAGCTTCACCCCGACAGGGGTCAAGCGCTGATCCGCATTATCTGCCCGCAAGGACAGACGGAATTCCGCCCGCGACGTGAACATCCGGTATGGCTCGGTGACGCCCCGGGTGATCAAGTCATCGATCATCACGCCGATATAGGACGTGCTGCGTGAAAACCGGATCGGCTCGTCGCCCCGCACATGCACCGCCGCGTTCAGTCCTGCGACCAATCCTTGGGCTGCGGCTTCCTCGTACCCGGTGGTTCCATTGATCTGGCCAGCGAAGAACAACCCCGGCAGGGCCTTGACCATCAACGCGGAATCCAAGGCCCGCGGATCGACATAGTCATATTCGATGGCATAGCCCGGTTGCAGAATCTCGGCGGATTCAAGCCCGGCAATCGACCGGATATAGTCCAGCTGAACGTCAGCGGGCAGCGATGTCGACACCCCGTTGGGGTAGATCCAATCGCTGGTCAATCCTTCGGGTTCAAGAAATACCTGATGGGACTCTTTCTCGGCAAACCGCGTGACTTTGTCCTCGATGGACGGGCAGTATCTGGGGCCAACGCTGTCGATCTTGCCCCCATACATCGCGGATCGGTCCAGATTGTCGCGAATGATCTGATGCGTCTTCGCATTCGTGTGGGTGATGCCGCAGGAAATCTGCGGCAATGCCGTCCTGGTTGTCTGAAACGAAAAGAAGGCTGGGGTGTCGTCGCCCGGCTGTTCCTCCAACTGATCCCAGTCGATGGAATGCTTGTTCAGCCTCGGCGGTGTTCCTGTCTTCAGCCGCCCCAATGGCAGGGCAAGATCCGCCAGTCGCTGTGCCAGACGAACGGCTGCCGCTTCGCCCGCTCGGCCACCGGTACGGGTCTCGGGGCCAATGTGGATCACGCCGCGCAAGAACGTTCCGCTGCACAGAACGACCGCACCAGCCCGAACGACGGACCCGTCGTTCAAGGTCACACCGGCTACTGCCCCGGTTTCGACGATCAGGTCGACCACTTCCCCTTCGACGACAGTCAGACCTGGCTGGCGCTCGGCCTCGGCGACCATCTGCTGACGATAGATATGCCGATCTGTCTGCGCCCGCGGGCCTTGCACCGCCGGACCTTTGCGACGGTTCAACAAGCGAAACTGAATCCCCGACGCATCCGCGATCCGCCCCATGACGCCATCCAAGGCGTCGATCTCTCGAACCAGGTGGCCCTTTCCCAGCCCGCCGACCGCTGGATTGCAGGACATTTGGCCAATCGCCGTCTTGTGCAGCGTGATCAAAGCCACCCGCACGCCCATCCGCGCCGCTGCATGGGCTGCTTCGATCCCAGCATGCCCGCCGCCGATCACCACCACGTCAAAATCGGGATGTTTCACGTGAAACACTCCTACTTGCCCAAACAAAAGCTCGCGAAAATCTCATCCAGAAGATGTTCCACATCAACATAGCCGATCACCGAGTCAAGCGCCTTCAAGGCTGCGCGCAAATCAGCGGCCAGCAATTCTTCCTGCGCTTCCGACGTCGCCAGCCGTGTCTCAGCCTGTTCAAGGTGCCCGGCTGCGGCCTGCATCGCCACCAGATGACGCAGCCGAGTGGCCAAACCAGCTTGCCCTGCCTTGTCTTCCAACCGCTGACCGATCAAGTCCAACAATCGGTCGACACCAAACCCGGTCGCGCCCGAAATCGACAGACCCGCCGCGCGCCCTTCATCATCCTTACCTTGAAGAACAATGTCATCCGGACCCAAAGACACGGCATCCGGCGTCTCTCCTGTCTCGGTCAGATAAATCCGGATATCTGCCGCCCCGGCCCGTTCCAACGCCCGCGACACCCCCATCGCTTCGACCGGATCCTGGGTTTCGCGCAATCCCGCAGTGTCCAGAACGGTGGCAGCAAACCCCCGAATATCCATCCGCACTTCGACGATGTCCCGCGTCGTCCCAGGAATGTCCGAAATCAGCGCCGCCTCCCGCCCCGCCAGACGATTCAACAAAGTCGACTTACCGGCATTTGGCGGCCCGATGATCGCAACCTCGAAGCCATCGCGCACACGTTCGGCATAGTGCTGCCCCGCGATCTGCTGCTGCAATCCCGCCCGAACCGAGGTTATCAGGTCGTGCACTTCCGGCGACACGTCGACCGGCACGTCTTCATCCGCGAAATCTATCGTCGCTTCCACCAAGGCCGCCGCCCGTATCAGGTCACGCCGCCAGCCTTCGACCATCGCGCCAAACGCGCCCGAAAAGACACGCTGCGCCTGCTTTCGTTGTGCTTCGGTCTCGGCTTCGATCAGATCAGACAGTCCCTCCACCTCGGTCAGGTTCAATCGGTCGTTTTCCAAGGCCCGCCGGGTGAATTCCCCGGCCTCAGCCAGTCGCAGCCCCGGAAGCGAAGCCAACCGCGCCAATACCGCCTTCACGATCGCCGTCGATCCATGAAGATGCAGCTCGACCGTTTGCTCACCGGTAAAGCTGGCCCCTTCCGCAAAGCTCAGACACAAGGCCTGGTCGATCCGGGCGCCATCGGCTTCTGTCAGCCACAGCAACCGACGGCCCTTGTCCGGCATCTTGTAACCTGACATCTGCTCCAACGCAGCCAGCGCTGCGGGCCCCGAGATCCGCACAACCGCAACACCCGCGCGCCCCTTGGCCGAGGCTAAGGCAAAGATCGTGTCCATCGTCGCGCCTCGGGATTGGCAGACCCGTCAGGTATTCATCGAATCGAAGAATTCCGAATTCGTCTTGGTCTGCTTCAGTTTGGAAATCAGGAACTCGATCGCATCCGTCGTGCCCATCGGGTTCAGGATGCGGCGCAAGACGAAGGTCTTTTGCAGATCGTTCTTGTCCACCAGAAGGTCTTCCTTCCGCGTGCCCGATTTCAGAATATCCATCGCCGGGAACACGCGTTTGTCCGCAACCTTCCGGTCCAGCACGATCTCGCTGTTGCCGGTCCCCTTGAATTCTTCGAAGATCACTTCGTCCATGCGGCTGCCCGTATCGATCAGGGCGGTCGCAATAATGGTCAGCGACCCACCTTCTTCGATATTCCGCGCAGCCCCGAAGAACCGTTTCGGGCGTTGCAACGCATTGGCATCGACACCCCCTGTCAACACCTTGCCCGAGGATGGGACAACCGTGTTAAAGGCGCGCCCAAGTCTTGTGATCGAGTCAAGCAAAATAACAACATCTCGTTTATGCTCGACCAAGCGCTTCGCTTTCTCGATGACCATCTCGGACACGGCCACATGTCGGGTCGCGGGTTCATCGAAGGTCGACGAAATAACCTCGCCCTTCACCGACCGCTGCATGTCGGTCACTTCTTCCGGGCGTTCATCGATCAACAAGACGATCAGGTAGCATTCGGGATGATTTGTTTCGATGCTCTTGGCGATGTTCTGCAACAGAACCGTCTTCCCGGTCCGCGGCGGGGCCACGATCAACGACCGCTGCCCTTTGCCGATCGGGGCCACCAGATCGATAATCCGCGCCGACCGATCCCGGATCGTCGGATCCTCGATCTCCATCTTCAGACGCTCGTCGGGATACAACGGCGTCAGGTTGTCGAAGTTGATCTTGTGGCGCGCGCGTTCCGGTTCTTCGAAATTGACCGACGTCACCTTGGTCATGGCGAAGTAGCGTTCGTTCTCGCGCGGCGCTGCGATCACCCCATCCACGGTATCCCCTGTGCGCAAGGAATGCTGGCGGATCATTTCGGGCGAGACATAAATGTCATCCGGACCCGGCAGATAGTTTGCTTCAGGCGACCGCAAGAACCCGAACCCGTCCTGGTTCACTTCCAGAACCCCGTCCCCCGACACTTCCCAGCCTTCTTCCGCGCGTTCTTTCAGAACGGCGAACATGATCTCGCCCTTCCGCATCGTCGACGCGTTCTCGATCTCCAGCTCCTCGGCCATCGCCAGCAAATCGGCAGGCGTCCGGGATTTCAGATCGGACAGGCTCAAAACATCAGACGGCATCAACGGCACTCCAAGGGCGCGGGACAAAACTTCTAAATTGTCATCTTCGGGAAAATCCGGATCGGACGATCAGGCGCGGTCTCGCTAACCTGCTTTCACTGTCAAAGTCAAGAAACGCACCAAGGGATCCGATCAGACACACTTCACTTATATAAGAAAGAAGAAAAGAAGATGATGGGGTAGTAGGGGATGGGGAAACCGTGGATTACCTGTTTTCCATGGGTTTACCCCCAATCGTCTTTGCGGCGACCAATCTGGGGACAAGCTGGGAACAGCTTTGAAGAGAAGCAATAAAGTTAATACTTTCAGTAGGTTCGAATGTTGCCGGCCAATCAACCTATCGTCCATAGCGGTGCATGAACGCGCCAAAACCCGCCGTCATCCTCAGCCTGACCTTTCGGCTTTGCACAGGGGATGAAAGCTTGGCACCCGGCCCGGGCTGTGCTTTGTCGGCCCCCAAGGAACCCGGGCCGATCCAAACCCGGTCTTTTGTCCGCCCACCACCCAGACTTTGCCCACAGGTTTTCCATGAAACCGTCCCTTGTTCTTGCGTCGCAATCCAGTGCCCGGCAGCAGATGCTGACGCAGGCGCGTGTCCCGTTTCAGGCCGTGCCTGCGCGTCTGGACGAAGAGGCGATTCTGGCCAGCCTTCAGGCCGAAGGGGCCAGCCCGCGCGACATCGCGGACACCCTCGCGGAATTGAAGGCGGAAAAGGCCGCCCGCAAACACCCCGAGGCCGTGGTGATCGGGTCGGATCAGGTCCTGGCCTTTGACGGGCAGCTTCTGGCGAAACCCGCAACGCCGGATATGGCCCGCGCGCAACTGGCGCAAATGTCAGGACATACGCATCGGCTGATCTCGGCTGTGGTCGTCTACCATGATGCCCGCCCGGTCTGGCGCAGCATCGGCCTTGCCAAGCTGTCGATGCGGTCCCTGTCCAACGATTTCATCGCGGACTATGTCGCGCGCAACTGGGACCACATCCAGCACTGCGTCGGCGGCTACCAGATCGAGGCGGAAGGCATTCGGCTGTTTCACCAGATCGAAGGCGATTACCACGCCATTCTCGGGATGCCGCTTCTGCCCCTCTTGACCTATCTGGCCCAACGAAATTGGATCGACGGATGACAGCCCCCGCGCCCCTTGCCGGTGTGATCGGTGATCCCATCGGTCATTCGAAATCCCCCCGCCTGCACGGTCACTGGCTGGCCCAACTTGGGGTGCCGGGGCACTATATTCCGATCCATGTGCGCCCGGACCATCTGGTCAACGCCCTTGATGGGTTGCGCGCCCTCGGGTTTGCAGGCGTCAACGTGACGATCCCCCATAAAGAACAGGTCTTGGCGCACGCAGATCAGGTCACCGACGCCGCGCGCAGCATAGGGGCCGCCAATACGCTGACCTTCGATGCGGCGGGCCAATTGCACGCCGACAACACCGACGCCTACGGGTTCTTGCAGAACCTGCGGGATCACGATCCGGATCTGTCCTGTGCCAAGGGCCCTGTCGCGATCCTTGGGGCGGGGGGTGCCAGCCGCGCGGTCATCTGGGCCCTGCTGGATGCGGGTTGCCCCGAACTGCGTCTGGCCAATCGCACCGAAGACCGCGCGCAGGCCCTCGCCCGACGGTTTGGTCCAAGGGTCAAGGTTGTCCCGGTGGACCGCCCGGATCAGCTTTGGTCGGATGCAAGTCTGGCGGTGAATGCGACGTCGCTTGGGATGGCGACAACGCAAGCGGTGCCCTTCGATCTGTCGGGTTTGCCGGACACGGCCCTTGCCACCGATCTGATCTATACCCCTTTGGACACCGCCTTCTTGCAAGCCGCCCGTGCCAAGGGCTGTGCCACGGTCGATGGTTTGGGAATGCTGTTGCATCAGGCGGTTCCCGGGTTCGAACGCTGGTTTGGTCAGCGCCCACAGGTGACCGACGCCTTGCGTCAGGTGGTGCTGGCCCCATGATCGTCCTTGGTCTGACCGGGTCCATCGGCATGGGGAAATCCACGACCGCCGCGATGTTCGCCGAACGCGGTGTGCCGGTTTGGGACGCAGATCAGGCGGTGGCCCGGCTTTATGCGCCCGGCGGGGCGGCCTTGGCACCGCTGCAAGCCCTTGTGCCCGGTGCCGTGGGCGATAGGGGGATCGACCGCGCGGCCTTGCGCGCCGCCATCGCCAAGGACCGCGATGTCCTGAAACAGATCGAAGCCATCGTGCATCCGCTTGTGGCCGAGGACCGCCGCGCCTTTCTGGAAACCCACCGCGCGGCCGGAACACGCTTGGTGCTTCTGGATATACCGCTTCTGTTTGAAACCGGGGCCGACACATCCTGTGATCAGGTGATCGTCGTCTCGGCCCCCGCCCCGGTGCAGCGCGACAGGGTGCTGCAACGCGGGACCATGACCGAAGACCAGTTTCAGACGATCCTTGCCGCCCAGATGCCCGACGCCGAAAAACGGGCGCGCGCCGATCATGTTGTCCAGACCTTGACGCTGGACGCGGCGCGCGCGCAGGTTGACGCCATCTTGGCCCAGCTGGAAGGTTCCGCCCATGCGTGAGATCGTGCTCGATACCGAAACCACCGGTTTTGATCCCGCAGAAGGGGATCGCATCGTGGAAATCGGCGCGGTCGAACTGTGGAACCACTTGCCGACCGGGCAGACCTATCACGTCTATATCAACCCCGAACGCGCCATGCCGCAATCGGCCTTCGAAGTGCACGGTTTGGGGGATGATTTCCTAAAGGACAAACCCGTGTTTGCCGAGGTCGCGCAGGGGTTTCTGGAGTTCGTGAAATCCGACAAACTGGTGATTCACAACGCCAGTTTCGACATGCGGTTTCTGAACCATGAACTGGCCAGCTTGGGCTTGCCCACCCTGCCCGATGCGCAAGCCATCGACACGCTTGAAATCGCGCGGCGCAAATTCCCCGGATCGCCCGCCTCGCTCGATGCGCTGTGCCGTCGCTTCGGCGTCGACAACTCGGCCCGGGAAAAGCACGGCGCCCTTCTCGATTCCGAGATCTTGGCCGAGGTTTATCTGCAACTGATCGGCGGGCAGCAACCGGGGCTGGAATTGGCCGGCGCGCCAAGGCGCCGATCCGCCGGGGCGGATACGTCCCAGGTCGCTTGGCGCCCCAAGCCACGCCCGACCCCGCTGCCATCCCGTTTGTCGCAAGCCGAAGCCGAGGCCCATGCCGCCTTCGTGGCGGACCTTGGCCCCGACGCGCTTTGGACGAAGACCTAGGCCTGCGCCGTGGTTTGGGCCGCGGCCCGGCGCTGCAATTCCTGACGATAGAGCGCGATAAAGTCGATCGTTTCCAGGTTCAGCGGCGGGAAGCCCCCATCGCGGCTGACATCCGACACGATCCGCCGCACGAAGGGGAAGATCATCCGGGGGCATTCGATCAGCAAGAACGGATGCATCTGTTCGTCGGGCACGTTCTCGATCAGGAAGATGCCGGCATAATCCAGCTCGATCACGAAGATCATGTCGCCCGACCCTTTGGCCTTGGCTTCGATCTTCAGCTTGATCGACACCTCGAACTGGTTGTCGGCATTGGCGCGCTTGCGCGCATCCAGGTTGACCTGCACCTGAATATCGGGCTGCACATCGGCTTGCACCGCCTTTTGCGCGGCGATGTTTTCAAAGGACATATCCCGGATGAACTGTCCCAGAACTTGCAGCCGGGGCTGCGGGGCGGGTTCGGCCCCGGTTGCGGCACCATTCGTGTTTGTATCGGTCATGATCTTGTTCCAGAAAATTGGGTCGCGCTGTCCTAACAGGTCCGCGCTGGGGCCTCAATGCTTGGTCCAGCCGGATGGTTGATTGGGCTCATGCGGCGGGCGCGTCGGGTCGATTTCGTGATAATCGCCGTCGATCGTGTCGGGGCGGCGGGTGTGGCGCGGTGTCTCGGCAGGACCGCTTTGCGCGGTGAACCCCTGCACGGTCACGCGTTTGCGCAGGGCTTCGAACGCCGCCTTGCGCACCCCCGGGATCAACAGGGAAAACCCGATCGCGTCGGTGAAGAAACCCGGCGTCAGCAACAACGCACCCGCGAACAGGATCATGGCCCCATGCGCCAAGGGTTCGGACGGGTCGCGCAGGTCATTGAAGGCGCTTTGCAATTCGCGCAACGCTTGTCCGCCTTGGCTGCGCACCAAGGCGGTTCCAAGGATCGCGGTCAAGACGACGATCACCAAGGTCGGCAGCAGGCCAATCGCCCCGCCGATCTGGATGAACAGCGCGATTTCAATCAACGGAACCGCGACGAAAAGGGCAAACAGCCACATGATCCCACCCAACCTTTCTTTCTTCCGCCGCCCCTTGGGACGGGTCGGGATCGGTGGACTTGACCCCGCTTGCACCTTACATATGTGCGGTGAACCGTAATTCCCAAGGCCCCCAACCGCGGAAGAGACCGAAATGAATTCCATGATCCAATTGCTGGTCCTTGCTGGCATCGCCGTTTTTCTGATTTTGCGGCTGCGCAGCGTGCTGGGAACCCGCGAGGGATTCGAGAAGCCCCCGGTCCCCTTGTCGGACGCGCGCGAAGATGTGCGCCGCGACTTCGAGGTGATTGATGGCGGCGCGGATCGCGACATTTTCGATCACGCCGAAGACGGCTCGCCCGAGGCCAAAGCCTTGGCCGCGATGAAGATGGCCGAACCCGGGTTCAATGTCGGGGAATTCCTGCGCGGGGCGCGCGGGGCCTATGAAATGATCCTGATGGGGTTCGAAGCGGGCGATCTGGACGACATCAAGGACCTGTTGTCCGACGACGTGTTCGAAACCTTTGAAGACGTGGTGGCCCAACGCAAGGCCCAAGGCCTGACCATTGACGCCGAATTCGTCGGTATCCGGGAAATCGCCTTGGCCGGGGTTCAATTCGACCGCGACACCCGCGAAGCCGAAGTGTCGGTGCGCTTTGTCGGGGAACTGACATCGGTCGTGCGCAATGCCGAAGGCGAAATCATCGAAGGCAACCCCAACGAGATCAAGCGCCAGAAGGACATCTGGACCTTCGCGCGCACCATGGGGGCCGATACCCCGAACTGGACCCTTGTCGCCACGGGCGAATGACCGGTTGGCTGCGGGGCGCGGTCCTTGCGGGGATTTGTTGGACAAATGCTGCGATGGCCGACCCTGTCTTGCTTGGTTTCAACGATCTGCGCGGCTGGGATCAAGATGATCCCGCCGCAGCCCTGACCGCGTTTCAGACCACCTGCGATCAACTGGACCCGATTGACTGGGACGGCGTTTGCGCGGGCGCACAACACGCCCCCGATCCGCGCGCGTTCTTCGAAGCGCATTTTCGGCCCGTGCTGTTCGGGGGCAGCGAACCGGCCCTGTTCACGGGCTATTATGAACCGGAACTGCGCGCCAGCCGCACCCGAAAGCCGGGCTATACGACCCCGATCTACCGCCCGCCCCCCGGTCTGTCGCGGGCCCGCCCCTGGCACAGCCGGGCCGAAATCGAAGACCGGGGCCTTTTGGCAGGTCAGGGCTTGGAAATCGCGTGGCTGCGCGATCCGGTCGAAGCGTTTTTCCTGCAGGTTCAAGGGTCCGGTCGGCTGCAATTTGACGACGGGTCTGTTCTGCGGGTCGGGTTCGCCGCCAAGAACGGCCACCCCTACCGGTCGGTGGGGCAACACCTGATCCGCCAAGGCGTGTTTCAGCCGCACGAGGTCTCTGCCGCGCGGATCGCACGATGGGTATCCGCCAACCCCGACGCGGGCCGCGCGGCGTTGCATCACAATCCGTCTTTTGTGTTCTTTCGGGAACTGACGACACTGGACCCCGGGTTGGGACCTTTGGGCGCGATGAACCGACCGGTCAGCGCCGGGCGCAGCATCGCGGTCGATCCCGATCATGTGCCCTTGGGCGCGCCGGTCTGGATCGAAAAGGAAGGCGCCGCCCCGATGCGCCGCCTGATGGTGGCCCAGGATACCGGATCCGCGATCAAGGGCGTGCAGCGCGCCGATATCTTCTTTGGCACCGGCGATCAGGCGGGGCGGCAAGCCGGGCGCGTGCGTGATCCGGGGCGCATGATTGTCCTTCTGCCCACCGCGCTGGCGCATCGTTTGACGGGAACCCGGCCATGAGCCGCCGGAAACGCCCCCTGTCGGCCGAAGACGCCGCGATCTGGGATCGGGTCAAATCGACCGCGACGCCGCTGCATCCCGACCGAAAACCGCGCCACGTCGCGGTATCGACGCAAACGCTGAAACCCCAAAAACAAACAGAACAGGCAGATTACCGAATTCCAAAGTTCGAAATCGGCACCCGTTCGGCCCCCCGGATCGCCGATCACGACCTGCAACCGGGCCTTTTGCAGCGCTTGGACACAGCGCCCGTCCAGATGGACCGCAAGAACTATACCAAGATGCGTCGGGGCAAGCTGACCCCCGAAGCCCGGATTGACTTGCACGGGCTGACCTTGGCCTCGGCCCATCCCCGTTTGGTGCGATTCATTCTGGACGCGCATGCCAAAGGCGCGCGACTGGTCTTGGTGATCACCGGCAAAGGCCGCGAAAAACCGGATGACGGGCCCATTCCGACGCGTCCGGGTATCTTGCGCCATCAGGTGCCCCAATGGCTGACGATGCCGCCCTTGGGGGGGCTGGTCTTGCAAATCGCGCCCGCCCATCAAAGCCATGGGGGGCATGGCGCCTATTACGTCTATCTACGCCGCCACCGCTAGCCTTGTGCGCGCGGGTTTGACGACCAAAGCCAAGCCAAGACAGACCAAGCCAAACAGGCCCCCGAAAAGGGTCAGTTGTTGGTCAAACCCGATCCCCAGATCGATCAGGGTTCCGGTCGCCACGGGTCCGATGGCCGACCCCATCACCATCAACGCCACCGCCACCGATTTGATCGCCCCGATATGGCGCGTGCCAAAGAACAAGGCCCAACACGCCGCCGGCAACGTGGCTTGCCCGCCGCCCGCGAGGCCCATCAGGATGACGCCAGCCGCGCTCCATCCCACCGACGGCGCGAAGGCATGCAGCAGAAAGGCCAGCGTCAAGGGCAGCAAATAAAGCGGCAACAGGCGCGGTGCCCCGATCCGGTCAATGGCCACGCCATACCCCAGAAGCGAGGCCGCAAAGGCCAAGGTGCCCAGCGGGAACACCGACACCAAACTAAGATGTGTCCAGCCTTTCAGCTGCGCGAAATGAACCTGGTGAAACCAGAACGCCGTGCCGATCGCCGAAAACAGCACGATGCCCGTGGCGATGGCCCAGAACAAGGGATGCTGCAACGCCTGCGCGCGGGTCCAGTGCCGCCCGTCCATGCCCGGCACCGACTGGTCATGATCGGCTGATTGCGGCGCGCGTTCGGTGCGCAACAGGCCCCAGATGACCGGCAGCATTGTCAGGCAAAACACCCCGGACCCGATCCAGACCCATGACCAGGAAACATGGCCCTTCAGCCAGACCAACGGGATCGGCAACGCCGCCTCGCCCAGCGAAAAGCCCAAGGTGCCCACCGCCAAGGCCTTGCCGCGATTGGCCACGAACCAACGCGCCATGGCGACAACCGACAAATGGGTCAGCATGCCCTGCCCGGTGAACCGAAGCGCTAGGATCACGAAAACCAACGCGACCCCTGTTGGTGCCAAGGCCATCGCGAAACAGGCCATCGCCAATCCGGTGATCACGATCAGCGCCAGCGCGCGGATGCGGATGCGGTCGGCCAAGGGCCCGGCGAAGACCATCGCCAAGGCCGACAGAAGGGTGCCCACCGCATAGATCCCGCCCCATTCCCCCAAGGACAACGCCGATTGCGCCCGGATTTCCCCTGCGAAAAGCGAAATGAAGAAGGTCTGTCCGAACGACGACAGGAAAGACAGCAACGCCCCCGCCAACAGCCAGCGCGCGTTGTCGCGCAAAAAGGCCAGCACCGTCACGGGCGGTCCGGCGACAAGATGACCTGCGTTGCGTTCTGCAAGGTCAGCACGGTGCCCGGCAACAACCCGGCCCGGGCGCTGGGGTTGTCTTCGAAGGCGGCGTTGACCTCGCTGACCCGGCGCAACAGCCGGATCATGGTGGGCGACGTTGCGGCGGTGAAATGGTTGAACTGGTCGCCTTCACCGATTTCCGCCGCACTGAGGTCGACCAAAGTGATCCGCAGGCTGGCCAGATCCTCGACCGTGGCCACATTGCCCAGCCGCGCTGTCTGGCCAGTGATCCGCGCCGAAATCGCCAAGGCGCGGTCGCGCTGCGAGGTAAAGATGACGAAGGGATCGGGCAGCGGGTCGATCCGGTTGGCCTGTGCCCGAAACACGTCAAGGTCCAGGTCTGGCGACAACAGGATCACCCCGTCCAGGGTGTTCAGAACGGCCCGATTGCCGCCAAGTTGCAGGGTGCGCAGGGCCTCCATCGTGACCAGTGCCCCCATGGAATGCGCCACCAGGATGATGCGCCGTGCCCCGGATCGGTGCAGCACCTTGATCAACCGTTCCAGCCCGTCCCGCGCGAACAGGGCCGAATCCCGATCATAGGCATACCCCAAGGGGTGGCCGGCGCTGGGCCAAGCGTAATGCACCGGGGTTCCCGCCAGATCCAGATCGCGGCGCATCTGCGCCATGCGGAACAATCCATCGGCGAAGGTGTTGTTATAGCCATGGACATACAGCACCACATCGCGCTGGTTGGCGGGGCGCTGCTGACCGTGCTGCCGGATCATCCGGCCAAAGGCGGCTTCGTCTGGCGCGTCGATTTGCTGGGTCAGCAGGAAATGCCGGGTCGGATCGGGCGTTTCGGTCCGTCCGGGATAGGCGATCACCCCGGCGTCGCGGTCCGGCGGGACGTTCACATCATAGCGGGCGAACTGCAATTCGGGGGACCGGTCCAGCGTATCGTCGCGCCCGTCGAAGACGCGCGTGGTGGCGACGAAGATCGGTTCCACCTGGGCGGCGGGGGCGCTGTCGAACGGGTCCAACAAGGCCGCGCGCGGCGCGCAGGCCGCCACGACCAAGAAGGACAAGACAACGAGAATCGGGCGGGGCATCGGGTGTGTCCGGGGTTTGGGTGCGCCCCGGTTACAGCACGTAGCGGCTCAGGTCACTATTGGCCGACAAGGCGGCAAGATGGGATTCGACGAAGGCCTTGTCGACCGTCACGCTGTCCCCATCCCGGTCGGGCGCTTCGAAGGACAGGTCCTCGAAAACGCGTTCCATCACCGTGTAAAGCCGCCGCGCCCCGATGTTTTCGACGGTGCTGTTCACCTCGGCGGCGATACGCGCCAAGGCGGCGATCCCGTCATCGGTGAAGGTGACGGTCACGTTTTCGGTGCCCATCAGCGCGGAATACTGCCGGGTCAGGGCGTTGTCGGTTTCGGTCAGGATGCGGACGAAGTCGTCTTCGGTCAGGGGACGCAGTTCCACACGGATCGGCAGCCGCCCCTGAAGTTCGGGCAGCAGATCGCTGGGCTTGGCGATGTGGAACGCGCCCGAGGCGATGAACAGGATATGGTCGGTCTTCACCGCGCCATGTTTCGTGCTGACGGTCGTGCCTTCGATCAGGGGCAACAGGTCACGCTGCACCCCTTCGCGGCTGACATCGGCCCCGCGCGCGTCCGACCGCGCGCAAACCTTGTCGATCTCGTCCAGAAAGACGATGCCATTGTTTTCCACCGCATTCAGCGCCTCGCGCGTGACGGCTTCCTGATCCAGCAACTTGTCGGCTTCTTCGTCGATCAGGATTTCATAGCTTTGCGCCACGGTCATCTTCTTGCGCACGGTGCGCTGGCCAAAGGCTTTGCCGAAGAGATCGCCCAAGTTCATCATTCCGCCGCCCATGCCGGGTTGTCCGGGCAATTCGAATCCCTGCATCGGGTTCGAGGTATCGGCGACATCCAGTTCGATCACGGTGTCGTCCAATTCCCCCGCGCGCAGTTTCTTGCGGAACATGTCGCGGGTCGCGGCGCGGGCATCGGTCCCGGCAAGGGCTTCGATCACGCGTTCTTCGGCGGCGGTATGGGCATTGGCCTTGACCGTTTCGCGCATGTGTTCGCGGGTCATCAGGATGGCCGCATCCACCAGATCGCGCACGATCTGGTCCACGTCGCGCCCGACATAGCCGACCTCGGTAAACTTCGTCGCTTCGACCTTCAGAAAGGGCGCGCGGGCCAGCTTGGCCAGACGGCGGCTGATCTCGGTCTTGCCGACCCCGGTGGGGCCGATCATCAGGATATTCTTGGGATAGACCTCGTCGCGCAGGTCCTCGCCCAGTTGCTTGCGCCGCCAGCGATTGCGCAGGGCGACCGCCACGGCGCGCTTGGCGTCGGCCTGTCCGATGATGAAGCGGTCCAGTTCCGATACGATTTCGCGGGGGGTCAGGTCGGTCATGTCAGGTCTTTCGCATAGGGGGGCAGGCGGGTTTTTCCGGGAAAGGCGGGCAGGCTTGTCATCAGGGCGGTGCGCAGACGCTCCCACCGGGCGCCAAGGAAGACAAGACCCGCGCCCAATCCAAGGATGATCACGAAGGCATTCCCTTCGATCACCGTGAAGGCCAGCGCCACGATATAGCCGATGCCCGCGATCAGGAAGGATCGGCGGTCGATGATGATCGCAAACAGCGCCATCCCCGTGACGAACCCCGCCAACCCCGCCAAGGCCGGACCTGTGCCAATTTCGAACAGGGTCAGGGCGACGGTGTTCACGATGGCGGGTGCTGCGATGATATGCAGCCAGAATCCGTTTTGCGCGCGGCGGGTCACCCGATGCGGGTCCGACATGTCAAAGCGCAGCGCCAGCGCCAGCGCGATCAGCCCAAGGGCGATGGTGATCAAGGAAAAGGGCCCGGTGCCGGACAGAAGAAACATCTGGCGGGCATCGGTCAGGCTGGCCCCGGACCAAAGGGTCAGGGCGAACACCGTGCCAAAGACCGCCAGCGACAGCGGCAACAGCGTGAAGGGCACCCGGAACACGGCCCACCACCCCCCCAGCGCCAGCGCGGTCATTCCCCCGGCGATGGCCCAGACCGTAGGCGTCTGGTCCGACAACGCGTCACCCAAGCCGAACCCCAGTTGAATGGCCGACAGCGCGAACATCACGGTCAACGCGATCGACGGTGCGACCATTCGGCGGCGCAGGGTGAAATACCCCGCCAACAGCGCGATCAGCGCCATGGCTGTGCCCGCCAACAGCATCACCTGCCCCGATCCCGCGCTGGAAAAGCTGAGTGTCAGGCCCGTCACCCCGGCCCACCCGGCATAAAGGATCGTCAGGCCGACAACGATGAAAACCTCGTTGAAGCCGCGAAACAGCTCGAAAGGTTCATCAAGACCGCCGAGGTTTTCGCGCGCACCCGCGCGCGCTTCGGCCAGTCGGACGATATCGGCGGCTTGTGCTTCGCTGATGGTCCCCATCGCGACGGCCGCGCGCAGATCATCGCGGGTCAGGCTCATGCGGGGATCGTTTCAACCGTCAGGTTGCCGTTGGTATAGACGCAGATATCGGCGGCGATGCCCATGGCCTTGCGGGCGATGTCTTCGGCGGGCAGGTCGGTGTCGATCAGCGCCCGCGCCGCCGCCAGCGCGTAATTGCCGCCCGATCCGATGGCCGCGACCGAATGTTCCGGTTCCAGCACGTCGCCCGCACCGGTGATCACATACAGCGCCTGACCATCCGACACGATCAGCATCGCTTCCAGCTTTTGCAGGTATTTGTCGGTGCGCCAGTCCTTGGCCAGTTCGACCGCGGCGCGCTGCAACTGGCCGGGCGTTGCCTCCAGCTTGGT
The DNA here is from genome assembly GCA_964539755.1 of uncultured Dinoroseobacter sp. GTDB lineage: Bacteria > Pseudomonadota > Alphaproteobacteria > Rhodobacterales > Rhodobacteraceae > Dinoroseobacter. Next base: position 30,414 of record CAZIKH010000004.1, read on the forward strand.
TTCCAGCCGTTCCAGCAGGGTAAAGGCATCTGCCGTCGATCCGGCAAAGCCGACGATCACGTCATGGCCGCCGGGACGCAGGCGGCGCACCTTGCGGGCGGTGCCCTTGATGACGGTTTGGCCAAGGCTGACCTGTCCGTCACCGGCGATGACGACCTGTCCATCTTTGCGCACCCCAAGGATCGTGGTGCCGTGCCAACCGGGGAAATCTGTGTCTGCCATGGGGCCTCCGTCGGGTGTTGGGTGTCATATGGCCCGCGTGGGGGCGCGGCACAACCACTGGAAGCGGTTTCGCGGACCCGCTAGCCTTGGTCCATGGCTGGCGACGCGCTTTTGACCTTGTATCTGACCGAATACACCCTGTGGCAGGCGCGTCGGGGCAAGCATCCGTTCGTTGCCGCGCTGGGCGCGGTTCTTGACGCCGCGGGCTGGCAGTTGGACTTGCGCAGCAACGGCTTGGAGGATCGGCTGGCGTCGGTCGCACGCCCGGGATGGGCCCTGTTTTACGAAGACCCGCCCTTGCCGGGGCGCTGTCTGACCTTGCGGCGCAGTTATCTGGACCCGTTCTGGCATATCGAACGCAGCGCCAAGCGTTGGGAATTCGACGTGGCGAAGGCCCGGTTCGACCCCGATCAGATCGACCCGCTGCGGGCGCAGCAATTCGGCACCTTCTGGCGCAAGAAGCTGGGGATGACGCAGGAACCGAGGCGCGAGGGCTATGTCTATGTGCCCTTGCAAGGGCGGTTGCGCGATCATCGGCGGTTTCAGTCGATGGCGCCGCTGGACATGGTCGCAGCGCTTCGGACGCATTTGCCGGATCGGCCCCTCGTTCTGGCCCTGCACCCCAAGGAAACCTATGGCGATGCGGAACGGGCGGCGGTCGAAAAGCTGGCGCAGGACCCCATGATCACGCTGTCCGACGCGCCGATGACCGATTTGCTGGCGGGGTGCGATGTCGTGGCCACGCAGAATTCATCGGTGGCGCTAAAGGGGTTCTTCTGGAACAAGCCCGCCTTGCTGTTTGCCCGGATCGATTTTCACCATATCGCCGCGAATGTCGTCGACTTGGGGCTGGAAGGGGCGATCGCGCGCCTGACCGATGCGCCCCAGCCAGATTATGCCCGATACCTGTTCTGGTTCTTCCAGATGCAGGCGCTTAACCTTTGGCGGGATGATTTCCCGGCGCGCTTGACCGCGCGTTTGGCCGCGCATGGGTTGAACCTAGCGGATCGCGGCGGGGTCGAAACGGCCGGGTAACCAGATCGGCGCAGAGATGATGCGCGGTTTTGGGCGCGCTGCGCCAAGCGTCATCCGCGGCGATTGCAACCTGTCCCAACCGGAACCTATCCGGGTTGCCCGCGAACGCGATGCTGGGCACGCGACAATACTGCCGCGCCGCAAGATCGGCCAGAAACCCCTGCGAAGGGGACAGGTCGAGGGACCGCAGAAGGGGCAAAACGGCGCGGTGCGGATCGGCCACCAGATCTTCGTATCGCAGGGTCAAGACGGGTGTCTGGGTCTGGATCATCCGCATCTGCAGATCGGTCCAAACCCAGCGCAGACCCAGCCGCAAGCCCGATTGCCGCATCATCCAATCCGTGCCCGCCCCGCCGGTGTTCAGGTTGCGTTTGTGGCGCCGCCGCGAATGGCTGACCGCGCGCGGGTCGCGCGTCAGCCGTAGCAACCGAAACGCCACCCGGTCCGACCCGGCCAGCAAGGCCGCATGAAACGGGACCTTTCCGGAATCGACCAGCACCCGGGCCCCGGTGTGCTGCGCCAAGCTGCCATAGATCGTTTCGAACATGCCGCGATAGAGGCGCAGGTCCTTGGGCCAGTGCCGCGGCGGGCAGCGCGACAGCGCCGCAAGGCCATGCCGCCGCCGCCAGACGCGGTTGGCCAAGGCAAGCGCCCGGTCGGGCGGCAGATCGGGATGGGTCAGCGCCCAATCCCGCAGCACGGCTTGCCAGACCGGGGCAGACGAAAACCGCGTGCCGTCATTGCAGCGCCAGTCATCGCGCCAGCCATGCTGCCAGAAGGTTGGCAATTCGCCCACGGACACGACCCCCGGAACGCTGTTCAGGATGTCCGCCAGCAAGGTGGACCCGCTGCGCCCCAAGCCCGCGATATAGAGAACCGTTGGTTTCATCCCCCGATCTTGGCGCAAAGGTCTGAACGAAATCTGAACGACCCCTGAACCGGGGCGGAACACCAATTCTTAACCTCCGCCCGGCACAGTTCCCGCATCTTGAGCAAGGAGCTGTCCTGTTGTCTGCCCCCCTAACGCTTGCGCATTCGCACCCCCAACGCCCCCCGGCCCCCACAGCCGACCCCGCCCCGGCCCCCTTGGAACTGGGAACCCTGTTCGCCGCTTTGCGCCGCCAGCAATTGCGCCTTGTCTTGGCGGTTTTTCTGGGGCTGGGTGCGGGGCTGGCATGGCTGACACAGATGGCGGTTCCGACCTATCTGGCCACCGCCAGCGTGGTTCTGGAAACCCGCACGCAACAGATCGTCGATCTGGAAGGGGTGATTTCCGGCCTGTCAGGGGATTCGGTCGATTTGAATACGCAAGTGGCGGTCCTGAAGTCCCACAGCCTGATGGCGCGGGTGGTGGATGACCTTGGCTTGACCGACCAAGCCGAATTTCAGCCGAACCAAGGGGGTCTGGCGGGATGGGTCGGGCGCATGTCCCAGTGGCTGGGGCTGCCGCGATCCGATCCGTCGCCCCTGACCTTTGCCGTGGCACGCCTGCAAGACAAGCTGCGCATCCGTAACCTGCCGCAAAGCCTTGTGTTCGAACTGAGCGTTGAAACACGCGACCCGGCCCTGTCGGTGGCCATCGTGGATCGGTTGGCCACCCTTTATATCGACGAACAGCTGGCGGCGAAGACCGACCTGACCCAGCAGGCGATCACGTGGCTGTCGGCGCGCGTCATCGATTTGGAACGGGACCTTGCGCAGGCCGAAACCGCCGTAAAGGATTTCGTCGGGCGCACCGATCTGATCAGCGCCGATGCCTTGGCCGACTTGCAACGCCAAGCCAAGGACTTGCGGCAAAGCATCCTTGTGGCGCAGGCCGAACAAGACCGGGTCTTGGCGCGGCTTCGGGTGCTGGATCAGCCCGTGGACCGTTTGACCGAAGACAGCCTTGCGGGGCTGCACGAAACCGAATTGCTGGCCGCGTTCCGCGATCAACGCGGCGGCGACCGGACCGCGCGGGCGCGATTTGCAGCCCGGCTGGATCGGTTGCGGGCGCGGGCGGCAGCGGATCGGGACCGCCTGTCCGAAGGTCTGACCGTGCTTCTGGCCAGCCAAGCCACCTTGGAACAGCGCATCTCGGACCAAGCTTCGGACCTGATCACCTTGGAACAACTGGAACGCGAAGCCGAAGCGACGCGTCAGCAATACGCGTATTTCCTGACGCGGTTCAAAGAAACCAGCGTTCAGATCGGGATCCAGCGCCCCGATGCCCGGCTGTTGTCCGCGGCGGTTCTGCCCGAAACACCGCACCGCCCGAACGGCGCATGGGTGCTGACGCTGTCCATGGCCATCGGGCTTGGGCTTGGCGTGATCTGGGCGCTGGGCCGCGATGCGCAGCAACTGGGGTTCAAGACTGCGCTGCAACTGGAACTGGCCACGGGGCAAAAGGTGCTGGGGCAAATCCCGCGCCTGCCCAAGACAAGCCGCCGCGCGGTGCTGCAAACGGTGCGGTCCGATCATGGCACCGCCTTTGGCGAAGCGGTGCGCAACCTGCGCACATCGGTGATGTCGCTGGGCGATGGGCGGGGGCCGCAGGTTGTGCTGTTCACCTCGTCCGTGCCGGGCGAAGGCAAGACCAGTCAAGCCCTTGCCATGGCGCAAAACCTGCGGGCGCTGGGGCGCAAGGTGCTGTTGATCGAAGGCGATGTCCGCCGCCGGGTGTTTCGCCACTATTTCAAGCCGCAGGGGGGAACCGGGTTGGTGGCGGCGCTGTCCGATCCGGGCGCGCTGGGGCGCCTTGTGGTGACGGACGACGCGCTGGGCATCGACATTCTGGCCTGTGAAGATGGGCTGCCCAATGCCGCCGACGTGTTTGAATCGCAGCGCTTTGCGACGCTGATGCAGCGCGCACGCCAGCTCTATGACCATATCCTGATCGATTCCCCGCCCGTTCTGGCGGTGACCGATGCGCGGGTGTTGGGGCGTCAGGCGGACGCAATTCTCTATGTGGTGAAATGGGACAGCACCCCGCCGTCCCAAGTGCAGGCGGGTCTGGCGCAATTGCAGGGGGTGGCGCTGCAGGCCGATGGTCTGGTCCTGAGCCAGATTGACCAGCGCGCGCTAAAGCGTCTGGGCTATGGCGGTTATTATGGGGCGGGCGCGGATCGTTATTACGCGAAATCAGCCTAGCCGATCCCGCGGCCCCGGCGCATTTGCCGCGTGGCTGTTGCGCAATCCGACACGCTGTGGTTCCAGTTGGCCCCTGTTCGGCTTGGCCGCGATCCAGTAAGGCCTAAGGTTTAAAGCGCTTTGGGAAGGCTGGATCCGTTATGTCGATCACCGCAAGCATCTCGCACCTGACGGAATACCGTTATGATCGCCCGGTCACCTTGGGCCCGCAGATCATTCGCCTGCGTCCGGCGCCGCATTCCCGAACCCGGGTGATTTCGCACAGCCTGACGGTGACCCCCGACACGCATTTCGTCAATCACCAACAAGACCCCTATGGCAATTGGCTGGCGCGGTTCGTTTTCCCCGAGCCGGTCCGCGAATTCCGCATTCAGGTCGATCTTGTCGCGGATATGAGCGTCTATAATCCGTTCGATTTCTTCGTCGAAAGCGCCGCCGAAAGCTGGCCGTTCCGCTATGCCGACGATCTGGCGCCCGATCTGAAGATGTATCTGAAGCCCGAACCCAAGGGCCCCAAGCTGAAAGCGCTGCTGAAGACGATCCCGAAGGAGGCCGAGCGCACGGTTGATTTTCTTGTGGCCCTCAACGCGCGGCTGGCCAACGAGATCGACTATGTCATCCGGATGGAACCGGGGGTGCAAACCGCCGAGGAAACCCTGACGCGCGGCAGCGGATCGTGCCGCGATACCAGCTGGCTGCTGATCCAGATCCTGCGCAATCTTGGCTTCGCGGCGCGCTTTGTCTCGGGCTATCTGATCCAGCTGAAACCCGACCTGAAGGCCCTGGATGGGCCGTCGGGCACGGATCATGACTTCACCGACCTGCACGCCTGGGCCGAGGTCTATATCCCCGGCGCAGGATGGATCGGGCTGGACCCGACCAGCGGCTTGCTGACCGGCGAAAGCCATATCCCGCTGGCCGCCACCCCGCATTACCGCAGTGCTGCGCCCATTTCCGGCATGGCCAGCGAGGCAAAGGTCGACTTCAATTTCGACATGCAGGTGCGGCGCACCGCTGAACATCCCCGCATCACCAAGCCGTTTTCCGACGAGGCTTGGCAAGCGCTGGACGCCTTGGGGCACGAGGTTGACCGCCGCCTGACCGCAGGCGACGTGCGCCTGACCATGGGGGGCGAGCCGACCTTCGTGTCGATCGACGATTTCGAAAGCCCGGAATGGAACACCGACGCGGTTGGCCCGACCAAACGCGCCCGCGCCGATCAGATCATCCGCCGCCTGCGCGACCGTTTCGCGCCGGGGGGCTTGCTGCACTACGGACAGGGCAAGTGGTATCCCGGCGAAACCCTGCCGCGCTGGACCTTCTCGTTGTATTGGCGCGGCGATGGCCAGCCGATCTGGTCGAACCCGGACCTGATCGCCCCCGAAACCGCGCAGGACACCGATCTGGGCCACAAGGCCGCGAAGGCCTTTCTGAAAGACGTGGCCGCCCGGTTGGACGTGCCCCGCAAGAACGTCATCGCCGCCTATGAAGACCCCGGCGAATGGTTGCTGAAAGAAGCCAACCTGCCCGAAAACGTGACGCCGGAGAATTCCAAACTGGCCGATGCCGAAGCGCGCCACCGCATCGCGCGCGTCTTTGACCGGGGCCTGACGAAACCCGTGGGCTATGCCCTGCCGATCCAGCGCTGGCAGGCCGATGACCGGTATCGCCCGGTGAAATGGCAATCCGAACGCTGGAAGCTGCGCCGCAAGCACCTGTTCCTTGTGCCGGGCGACAGCGCGATGGGCTATCGTCTGCCCCTGAATTCGCTGCCGCATGTCCACAAGGCGGCCTACCCCTATTCCTATCCGGCGGACCCGGCGGTGCTGACCGATGCGCTGCCATCGCGCAAGGCTTTCGACAAACCGGATCGGCGCGAATTGCCGCCGCAATTGGTCAGCGCCGCCCCCGACACGGCCGAGGCTGGGCAGGTCTTCACCGCCCCCGGCCCCGTGCGCACCGCGCTGAGTGTCGAGCCGCGCGATGGCAAATTATGCGTTTTCATCCCGCCCGTGGAACGGACCGAGGATTATCTGGAACTGGTCGCCGCCATCGAAGCGGCGGCAGAGGCGCGCGGTCAGGCGGTGCAGATCGAAGGCTATGCGCCCCCTTCCGACAGCCGCATGAACGTGATCCGCGTCGCCCCCGACCCCGGCGTGCTGGAGATCAACGTGCATCCCGCGCGCAGTTGGGACGACACCAAGGCGATCACCGAAACCATCTATGAAGAAGCCCGCCAATCCCGCTTGGGGGCGGACAAGTTCATGATCGACGGGCGCCACACCGGCACCGGGGGCGGCAACCACGTCGTGGTGGGCGGCGCATCGGTTCTGGACAGCCCGTTCTTGCGCCGACCCGACCTGCTGCGCAGCCTGATCCTGCATTGGAACCGGCATCCCAGCCTGTCCTACCTGTTTTCCGGTGTTTTCGTCGGACCGACCAGCCAGGCCCCCCGCATCGACGAAGCGCGGCTGGACAGCCTGTACGAACTGGAAATCGCGCTGGCCGAAATCCCCAATCCCGGCGAAGGCCCGACGCCGCCGCCCTGGCTGGTGGACCGCCTGCTGCGCAATGCGCTGATCGACGTGACCGGCAACACGCACCGGACCGAGATCTGCATCGACAAGCTCTATTCCCCCGACGGGCCCACGGGGCGTCTGGGTCTGGTCGAATTCCGCGGCTTCGAAATGCCCCCGAACGCCCGCATGAGCCTTGCCCAACAGGTGCTGATCCGGGCCCTGATCGCCCGGTTCTGGGATGCGCCCGCCACGGGCCCGCTGACCCGTTGGGGGCGGCAATTGCACGATCGGTTCATGCTGCCGCATTTCCTGTGGGAAGACTTCCTGGAGGTGTGCCGCGACCTGCAAGAACACGGTCTGGCCGTCGACCCGGCCTGGTTCACCGCGCAGGCCGAGTTCCGCTTTCCATTCTGTGGCGAGGTCACGTATGAAGGGGTCACACTCGAACTGCGCCAAGCGTTGGAACCCTGGCATGTGCTGGGGGAAACCGGGGCGATTGGGGGCACCGTGCGCTATACCGACAGCTCGGTCGAACGACTGCAGGTCAAACTGACCGCCGCCGATCCCGCGCGCTATACCGTGACGGCCAATCAGCGCAAGGTGCCGATGCAGCCCAGCGGCACCACAGGTCAAACCGTGGCAGGCGTTCGCTACAAGGCGTGGCAACCCGCGCAATCGTTGCATCCGACCCTGCCCGTGGATGCGCCGCTGACCTTCGACATCTACGACACCTGGACCGGACGGGCGCTGGGTGGGTGCCGCTATCATGTCGCGCATCCCGGCGGGCGCAATTACGACACCTTCCCGGTGAACGGAAACGAAGCCGAAGCCCGCCGTCTGGCCCGGTTCGAAGCCCATGGACATACGCCGGGTGCGTTCGCGCCCCCCAATGAACACCCGCACCCCGAAGCCCCCATGACGCTGGATCTGCGGCGAAGGCCGCATGTCTGACGCCCTTGCGGGCCTTCTGGATGGGTACCAAACGCCGATCGGCGTCGCGGATGAATTGCGGGATGCAACCGGGGCCATGCGCCCGGTCTGGGCCGACTTTATCGCGCATCTGCAAACCCTGACCCCGGATGGGGCCGCGCAACGGTTCCAACGCGGCGCGCAGTATCTGCGCGATGCGGGCGTGTTCTATCACAAATATGGCGCGGACAGCGCGTCCGAACGCGATTGGCCCTTCAGCCCCATCCCGGTCCTTCTCAGCGCCGAGGATTGGGATCAGATTTCCCAAGGGCTGATCCAGCGCGCCGAATTGCTGGAACGGATCGTGGCCGATCTCTATGGCCCGGCGACGCTGGTGCGCGATGGCTATCTTCCGCCCGATGTCATTGCCCGCAACCCGGCGTGGTTGCGTCCGATGGTCGGGGTCAAGCCGCGCGGCGGCAGCTTTCTGAATGTCCTCGCGTTCGAGGTGGGGCGCGGCCCGACCGGGCAATGGTGGGTCTTGGGCGACCGCACCGATGCCCCCTCGGGCGCTGGGTTTGCCTTGGAAAACCGGGTGGCGACCACGCGCGTTTTCCCGAATTTCTACGCCCGCGCGCATGTGCAGCGCTTGGCGGGGTTCTTTCAGGCCTTTCGCGCGCATCTGAGCAGTTTGCGCTTGGACCCCAACGAACCGATTGGCCTGATGACGCCGGGCCAGATGAATGACGGGTTTTTCGAACACACCTATCTGGCGCGGTATCTGGGGTTTCTGCTGGTCGAAGGCGAAGACATGGTGGTGGCGGACGGGCGCTTGCAGGTGCGCACCGTCGAAGGCCTGCGACCGATCAGCGTGCTGTGGCGGCGTCTGGATGCGGCCTTTGTCGATCCGCTGGAATTGCAGGAAGATTCGGCGCTGGGCACGCCCGGCATGCTGGAAATGATCCGCGCCGGACGCCTGACGACCGTCAATGCGCCGGGGGCGGGCGTTTTGGAAAGCCGCAGTCTGATGGCCTTCTTGCCGCAACTGGCCGACCATGTGCTGGGCGCGCCGCTGCATCTGCCCAACATCGCCACCTGGTGGTGCGGCGAGGCGCGCAAACGGGCCGAGGTTCTGGCCCAAGGCGACAAGATCACCATCGCCTCGGCCCATGGCAGCCGCTTGCAGCACGAAGACCCGAACGACCATCACAGCCTGCCGACCGACCCACAGGCGCGGGCACGCTATCTGGAACAGCACGGGGCCGATCTGGTTGGGCAGGAACGCGTGACCCTGTCCACGACGCCTGTCTGGCAGGACAACCGCCTTGTGCCGAAGGCGATGTCCTTGCGGGTGTTTCTGGCGCGCACGGAACAGGGCTGGCGCGTCATGCCGGGCGGGTATGCGCGGATCGGGACCGGGCCCAAGGATGGCGGGCTTGGGATGCAGGCGGGCGGGTCGGTGTCCGATGTCTGGGTGATCTCGGCCGACGCGAAACGCAGTTTGCTGACGCCCAGTCTGATGCCGCCGGGGGAAACCGTCACCCTGCAAGGCACGGCCTTGCCCGCGCGCGCCGCCGACAACCTGTTCTGGCTTGGCCGCTATATCGAACGGTCCGAAGGGGCGATGCGCGCCTTTCGGGCCTATTTCGGGCTGCGGGGGTTGGGCGTGTCGGAAACCGATCCTTTGGCCTTGCTGCTGCAACAAGACGTGCTTGGCAGCGCCAGCAGCGGCGCGGGTCACCTTGCGCGCGCCTTCGAAGACCCGATCGCGGCGGCGGAAACCTGTGCCGCGCGTATCCGCGATCGGTTTTCCGTCGATGGATTCCTGGCGCTAAAGGACTTGGCCGCGACCGCGCGCGATCTGTCGGCCAAGCCGATCCCGTTGGAAGACGTGCCCCAAACCACGGGGATTTTGTTGCGCAAGGTTACGGGCTTTGCCGGACTGGTGCATGAAAACATGTACCGGTCCACCGATTGGCGGTTCCTAAGCCTTGGTCTGTCGCTGGAACGCGCCGCAGCAATGGCGGGCCTTTTGGCGCGGGTCCTGCCCGACGACGCCCCCGAAGGCGCGCTGGATCTGGCCTTGGAACTGGGCGACAGCGTGATGGCGCATCGCGCGCGCTATAGCAGTGCGCCCAATCCTGCGACGGTCAGCGCGTTGTTGGCCCAGGATGCCCGAAACCCGCGCGCGATCCTGTATCACGTCGCGCGGGCGCGCGATCAGATCGGGGCGCTGCCCGGTCCCATGGGCGGGGCCTGCGCGCGTTTGGTCACGGAAATCGACGCCAGTTTGCGGCGCCCGTCCATCGGGGCCTTCGGGGCAGGGGCGCTGTTGGATTTGCGGATGCAGATCTGGTCCTTGTGCGATCTGATCGGGTCCACCTATTTGCGCGGCACGGGGGGGACAGATGGATGATCTATGACATTCGCCTGCGCCTGACCCATGGCTACCTGGGCAAGGTCGAAATCGGGCGGCACCGCTTGCGCGTGCTGCCGCTTGATATTCCTGACTGGCAAGAGGTGCTGCAGACGGCGTTGACGGCGGACCCGGTGCCGACGGACCAGATCGACGGGCGGGATTTCTTCGGAAACGCCAGCACCTATCTGGCGCATGATCTGCCGCATGAGCGGATGCAGATCACGATGAACGCGCGGGTGCGTCGCCTGCATCAGGAACCGCGTTTCGACACCTCGCCCCCGGTTGCCGAACTGGCCCCCGAAATTGCCGAGCGTCTGAACCTTGGTCCCGACAGCCCGCATCATTTCCTCAGCGCGTCAGACCGCATTCCCCTGTCCGCCGCCGTGGCCGCCTATGCCGCCGATCAGGCCGGGTCGGGCCGATCCGTTCAACAGGTGGTGACGGCTTTGGGGCGGGCCTTGTTCACCGACATGCGGTTCGACGGAACCGCGACCACCGTCGATACGCCGCTGGACGAAGCCTTTGCCCAACGCCACGGCGTCTGTCAGGACTTTGCCCATATCATGATCTCGGGTCTGCGCAGTCTGGGCATCCCGGCGCGCTATGTCAGCGGGTTTCTGCGGACCGAACCCCCCGAAGGGCAGGACCGTCTGGATGGGGCGGATGCGATGCATGCTTGGGTCAGCGCGTGGTGCGGGCGCGATCTGGGATGGGTGGAATATGACCCGACCAACGGGGTGCAGGTCGGATCAGACCATATCACGGTGGGCTATGGGCGCGATTATGCGGATGTGTCGCCCATCAAGGGCCTGTTGCGCGGGGGCGGCCAGACGATGATTTCCCAAGCGGTCGATGTGATCCCGGTCGCGCCCGCGCCCTGATCACTGCTGCGCGGCGTTCACGGTCGTGTTGATCAGCGAGGGCACGATCTGCTGCACGACCCGGTTCCAGCGGGTCACGGGCTGTTCGGCGACGAAGATGATATCGTTCGGACGCAGTTCCATCCGTGTGGCCAACACCAGCGCGGCGGCGTTGCGGGCATCCAGTTGCCAAGCGGTGATCCGGTCGCCGCTGGAAGACCCGCGCAAGACATAGATCTGGCCCGGATTGCCGGTTTCGGTGGCAAAGCCGCCTTCGCCATAAAGCGCATCCGCCAAGCTGGCCGTGGCCCCGAAGGGCAGGGGGATGCGCGCTTGGCGTTTCACTTCGCCCGTCAGATAGACATGGTCGCGATCCACCGATCCAAGGGCCAGACGCTGGTCAAACGTGCTGCGGGCCTCGGCCAAGGCGGCGCGGCGCAAACCGACTTCCAGTTCCAGGGCGCGCAGGGCTTGGGCGCGGGCTTCCTGCCGGGCCTCGGTCAGCCGGATCTGCTGGGCAAAATACGTTTCGGCCTGTTCGAAGTCGAAGGTGGTGTCGACAAAGATGCTGTCACGGTCCAGCAGGCGAATTTGCGGGGCCGCGCGCGGGCCATAAAGGTCAGCGGCCGGCACCTGATACAACTGCCCGTCGCGGAAGATGCGGATCGCGGCGAGGTCTTGTGCGGCGGGGTCTATGCCGCCCGCGGCGGCAAGCGCCTGATCCAGAAACAGCGGTGCAGGTCCAAGCGTTTGCACGGACGGTTGGCGCACCGCACCGCCAATGGTGATCTTTCGCGCATTGAATTCGGCGACTTCCAGCGCGGCATCGGGTTCCGCCTGCGCCGCCGCCAGCCGTTGCAACAAGCTGGCTTGGGCATCGGCAAGGACCCGGTCGCCGACATCCACCTGACCCACACCGGGCACCGAAATCGTGCCATCATCCTGAACGGTGAACAGTTGCGACGCGTCTTCGGTGGTCAAACGCAGCACATCGCCCGGCCCGATCCGATAGGGGCGCGCACCGGGGTCGGGCGGCAGGCGCAAACTGGCGGTGGTGGGGCGGCCTTGGTCCGGCGCGGTCGGATCGGGCAAAGCCCCCGCCCCGCGCAGGCCCCCGCCCGTGCCCGCGTTGGCAAAGAAGGCGGCGGGCAAGCTGCGCGGTTCATAGGCGACAGAATTGGCTTGGGCGACGGTCTGCAAGGTCAGGGGGACGACATCGACATTGGCCCCCGCCACAGGCCCCGGACGGACCGAGGGGCTGATATAGGCCACCCCGCACCCCGCCAGCAAAGCGGTCGCCAAGGCAAAGGCAATGGACAGCGATCTCATCGAGCAGACACTAACTGTTGTGGGTCCCCAGAATTTAGTCCCAGATATACGCAAGCGTTTCAACTCCAATTCCAAGAAATCTCGGAATTGGACGCCTGTGGGTGGGAATTGTTGCAATTATCCGTCTGACAGCGGCGGTTTTCCGGTCAGAGGCAGGCGCGCGCGCAGATGAAACCGCCCTTCGGCGTCCGACCGCATCACCGAAAGGGCGTCCAGTTGGACGGGCTGACGGCACCATGGGGCGAAATGCGCCTCGGCCAAGGGGCGCAGTCTGTCGGCGGTGTCCGGGTTCAGCTTGCCGCTAAGCGTCATGTGAAAGCGGTGGTCTTCGAACACGAATGGATAGCCCCAGCGCCGCAAGTGCTGATCCTGTCGGTCGGTCAGACGACCCCGGCGGGCGATCTGGGCGTCGGTCAGGGGCGCGCGCAAATCGTCAAGGCCGCGCACACAGTGCGCCGCGATGGCATCGGCTTGGGGGCGGGGACCGTCGGGGACCAGCGCCAAGCATCCAAAATGCAGATCGACGGTCAGCGGCCCAAGCGGGGCCGGGGCAAGGCCCTCCGCCAAGGTCGCAACCCGGTCGAGCACATGGTCTTCGGACAGATCGGGCCGCAGGAAGAATGGCGCCTTCAGCGTGGCATGAAACCCATATTTTCGGGGTTTGCGGGTCAGGCCGGGCAAATCCAGCCCGGCCAGCACGAGGGGGTCGACCGCGCGTCCGCCAACGCAGTCCCACCCCAACCAAGCCGCCCCCGCAAGCGCGCCCTTGGCGTCAGACGGGGTGAA
>CAZIKH010000005.1:0-35986 GCA_964539755.1 uncultured Dinoroseobacter sp.
ACGCTGGGCATGGTTTAGTTGGCTTTCTGTTTCGGCCCGAAGGGCAGGGGCAGGATCGGTACCCCGTCTTCTACCAAGGCACGGGCTTCGGCCATGTTGGCTTCGCCGTGGATCGCGCGGCTTTCGCTTTCGCCATCATGCATCTTGCGTGCCAGCTTCGCGAAATCCTTGCCGACATAGTCGGAATTCGCTTCGACCTTGGCGCGCAACTCGGCGATTGCGGCTTCCAGTTTGCTGGTTGGTTTGGCCAGTGACACGGGCGTGTCGTCGGTTTCTGTCCGCGCTTGCGCCACGGCCTTGCCTTTGGTGGTGCGCACCTGTGGGGCCATCAAGGATTTCTGAACATCGGTTTCGCCGCAGACCGCGCAGCTGACCATGCCACGCGCTTGCAGCGTTTCAAACGCCTGGCCCGACGCGAACCAACTGTCGAAGACATGGCCGTTGCTGCATTTCAGATCGAAGCGGATCATCCTTGTGGGTCCGAAAAAATGGCAGATCGGCCAAACATATTTGGCCGGGATCAGAATTCAACGGGACAAATGGGCTTGGGCCGACAGGGCTGCTAGTGCCCTTGGAACCGGATCAGCAGTTGGGCCAGATCAGCCTCGTCCACCAGCCGGGCGGCTTTGCGGGGGGACACCCATTTGCGCCGCCGTTCGACCACCTCGGGATAGGTGTCGGCTTGCTGGCGGACCCGCAAGGTGAAGACGGCCACAACGATGGGCAGTTGGACGCCGGTGTCCAATTCCTTGACGTAGGAATAAATGCCTTTGCAGGTATCGCTGACCGGGCCGCGCACCCCGGCTTCTTCCCAAGCTTCGATGGCAGCGCATTGCTGGGGCGTCTTGCCGTCCATTGGCCAACCCTTGGGGATGACCCAGCGCCCGGTGTCGCGGCTGGACACCAACAGCACCTTCACCCCTTTGCGGGTCTTGCGGTAGCACAGCGCGCCGAATTGCGTGCGCACGTCCCGTTTGCCCGTGCGGCGCAATTCCAGCGGAAGGCTGGTCAATTCGGTGCGACTGTCGCTGCGCGTGGGCATCGGCTTTGGGGTCCTGCTCGGGAAGTGGGGCGCGTCTTCGCGCATTGCCTATCATTATAGGGGTTTTTCCTTGTTTTGAAAGGCCTTCAGCGCGGGCATGGTTGAAGGGGGACAGGCTGACGCTAGACTGTGGGGCCGCATGACATCGTCCGTCCGCCCCTTGCCCCTGATGCTGGGGTCCGAGATCTACCGCGCCTCCAGCTATGGCGGGTGGCACCCGTTGCGCATCCCGCGTGTGTCCACCGTGATGGACCTGAGCCGGGCCATGGGGTGGCTGCCACCCGACCAGTATCGCCAGTCGCCCCGCGCCAAGCCTGCGGCGCTGCATGTGTGGCACACGCCCGCCTATATCGCGGCCCTGCAAGAGGCCGAACGCAGCGGCACGGTCACCGACCAAACCCGGCAGCGACACAATATCGGCACCCATTCCAACCCCGTTTTCCCCGAGATTTACCGCCGTCCGGCCACCTCGGCCGGGGGATCGTTGCTGGCGGGCGAATTGTTGCGGCGTCCCGGCGTGATCTACCATCCGGCGGGGGGAACCCATCATGGGTTGCCCGACCGGGCCAACGGCTTTTGCTATCTGAACGACCCGGTTCTGGCGATGTTGTCCTTGCGGCGGCAAGGGCTGCGCCGCATCGCCTATGTCGATATCGACGCCCATCATTGCGACGGCGTCGAAGCGGGCTTTGCAGGCGACCCCGAGGTCTTGATGATCTCGGTGCACGAAGAACGCCGCTGGCCCTTTACCGGGGGCTTGGACGATACGGGCGGGGGATCGGCGGTGAACCTGCCTGTGCCCAAAGGCTTGAACGATACCGAAATGGCCTTGATCCGCGATGCGCTGATCCTGCCTTTGGTCCAGCGCTTTGCGCCGGATGTGGTCGTTCTGCAATGCGGGGCCGATGCCGTGACCGAGGACCCGCTGTCCCGGTTAACCCTGTCCAACAACGCCCATTGGGCGATTGTCGCGGCCTTGCAACATCTGACGGACCGGTATCTGGTGCTGGGCGGGGGTGGGTATAATCCTTGGTCGGTTGGCAGGCTTTGGACGGGCGTCTGGGCCACGCTGAACGGGCACGACATCCCGGATCACCTGCCCGGTGAAGGCGAAGCCGTGCTGCGCGGCTTGCATTGGTCGAACCGGCGTGCAGGGCGCAACCCGCCTGCGCATTGGTTCACCAGCTTGCGGGATGCGCCGCGCGAAGGGCCGATCGGGGCGGATCTGCGCGCCCGCGTCGATCACTTGCGCGCGCGGGCCTTGGGGCCGCTTGTCGCGTGAAATGACCTCTGGTCGCGGGGCGCGCTGACCGCTACATCCCGCAAAAATCGACAGGAGGCGCGCCCATGCCCACACCGCTGGCCTTTCCCACCCGTCCCTCGCGCCCCCGGTATGACGTGGTGATCGTGGGCGGGGCGATCATGGGCTCTGCCGCCGCGTGGTTCTTGACCGATCAGGCCGATTTCGATGGCACCGTCTTGGTGGTCGAGAAAGACCCCAGCTACGCCAAATGTTCGACCGCACATACGAATTCCTGCATGCGCCAGCAGTTCAGTCGCGAGATCAACGTGCGCGTGTCGCAATTCGCGGCGGACTTCGTGAAGAACCTGCGCCGCTATATGGGCGATGACCCCCGAATTCCGCCGATGCACATCCACAATTTCGGATACATGTATCTGGCCGATACCGAAGGGTTCGCGGATGCGTTGCGGGCTGCGCAGGCTGTGCAGGCCGCCGCCGGGGCGGGGACGCGATTGATGACGCCCGACGAAATCAAGGCGGCCTATCCGTTCTATGAAACCGACGATCTTGTGTTGGGCAGCCACAACACGGTCGACGAAGGGTATTTCGACGGGGGGGGCTTGTTCGACTGGTGGCGCCGACAGGCGCGCGAACGCGGTGTGGACTATATCGCGGCCGAGGTCGCAGGCCTGACCCGCCAAGGCGACCGGATCACCGAAGTGGTGCTGGCCGATGGCCAGAGGATCGGCTGTGGCACGGTTGTGAATGCCGCCGGACCCCGGGCCGCGCGGGTGGCTGCAATGGCGGGGTTGGACCTGCCGGTCGAGCCGCGCAAGCGCTTCACATGGGTTTTCAATGCGGAACGCCCGTTGGATCGCGACCTGCCTTTGACCATCGACCCGACGGGCGTGCATGTCCGTCAGGATGGACCGACCAGCTATATGGTCGGGGCGACGCCCGACCCGGACCCGGCGGTGGACCCGGATGATTTCACGATGGATCATTCCTTGTGGCAGGATCACGTCTGGCCGGTGATCGCGACCCGAATTCCGCAGTTCGAAGCCATCCGCGTGGTCACCGAATGGGCCGGGCATTACGCCTATAACACGCTGGACCAGAATGCCGTGCTTGGCCCGCACCCCGATTTGCGCAATTTCCTGTTTCTGAACGGCTTTTCAGGCCATGGCTTGCAACAATCGCCCGCGATGGGGCGCGGTATCGCCGAATGGATCACCTTTGGCGGCTATCGCAGCCTTGACCTGACGCCGTTTCATTATGAGCGGATCTTGGCGGGGCAGGCTTTTGACGAACGGGCCGTGATCTAGGCGGTCAAGCGCGCCTCGATCGCGTCCCAGATCAGGCCCGCGCCATTGGTGCCATCGAAGCGTTCCAATTCTTGCAGGCCCGTGGGCGAGGTCAGGTTGATCTCGGTCAGCCAGTCGCCGATGACGTCGATGCCGACAAAGACCTGGCCGCGTTCGCGCAGCACCGGACCGATCCGCGCGCAAATCTCGCGGTCCCGGTCGCTGAGCGCGATTTTCTCGGGTTTGCCACCGACATGCATGTTCGACCGGGTTTCGCCGGGGGCAGGGACCCGGTTGATCGCCCCGATTGGTTCGCCTTCGACAAGGATCACGCGTTTGTCGCCCTTGGACACGGCGGGCAGGAACTTCTGCACGATCAGCGGTTCACGGTTGATGGCCGAGAAAAGCTCGTGCAGCGAATTCAGGTTGCGGTCCGCCTCGGTCAGACGGAACACCCCGGCACCGCCATTGCCGTAAAGCGGTTTGAGGATGATATCGCCATGGGTTTCCTTGAACGCTTTGAGCGTTTCGATGGACCGCGCGATGGTGGTGGGCGGGGTCAGGTCCGGAAAATCGAGGACCATCAGCTTTTCGGGCGCGTTGCGGACCCAGAAAGGATCGTTCACCACCAATGTCTTGCCGGCCAGCCGATCCAGCAGGTGGGTGGTGGTGATGTAGCCCATGTCAAAGGGCGGGTCTTGCCGCAGCCAAACGACATCGACATCCGCAAGGTTCAGTTTGGTCACCGGGCCGAAGCTGACATGATTGCCCCGAACGCGCTGCAACTGAACGGTGCGGGCGCGGGCGGTAATCGCGCCCCCCTCATAGGCCAGATCATCCGGGTGATAGGTGCTGACGGTCCAACCCCGGTTCTGCGCTTCCAGCGCCAAGCGGAACGAGCTGTCCGCATCGATATCGACGCCCTCGATCGGGTCCATCTGAAACGCAACATGTCGGGTCATTGCGGCACCTCCGCCCCCGATGTGCCGCAAGCAGGCGGCGGGCACAAGACGGACCGATCAAGATCACCACAGGGTGATGTTTTCCATCCGCTCAAGCCCGCCCGTGGCATCGACGGTGGCAAGGTCCATGCGCAGATCGGTGTTCAAGGGCAAGCCTTGGGCGGCCAGATAATCGCCCGCGCTGGCACAAAGCCGATCCAATTGGCGCTGACCAAGGCTGGCGCGGGCCGTATCATGGCAGGTGCTGGATTTGACTTCCACGATCACCAAGGTTGCGCCCTTGGACAGGATCAGGTCGATTTCGCCATTTGGTCCGCGCCAGCGTTGGGCGGCGACCACGTAGCCGTCCGCGCAATAGGCGTCGGCGACAAGCTGTTCAGCGGCCAAGCCGGATCGGTAGGCCCGCTGGCCGCGTGTTCGACGGCGGGCGGAAGGATCGAAGTTTGGGGCGACATCGAACGGCATAGTCGCAGGCTAGGCCCAATTCGTTAACGGATCATGAACGCCCCAGCGCCAAGGCCCGTTGGTAAACCTTTCGCCGTGGGGCGGACAGGCTGGCCGAGACGTGATCGACCGCGTCACGCAGGCTCATGTCCGCCAGATGCACGCTGAGGGCTGCGTCGATCTCGGCCTCGGTCGCTGCTTGGGCCAGCGGGCGGTCGATCACCAGCACGATCTCGCCGCGGGGGGGATCGGCAAGGACGCTTTGGTGCAACTCGGCCAGGGTTCCCCGCCGGATTTCTTCGAATTTCTTGGTCAGCTCGCGCCCCAGCGCCGCAGGGCGGTCCGGTCCCAACGTGTCGCACAGATCCGACAGCAACCCCTGCACCCGCTTTGCGGTTTCGAACATCACAAGGCTGGCCGGAATCCCGCCAACCTCGTGCAGCCATCCTTTGCGGGCCGCACCGGGTTTCGGGGCAAAGCCCACGAAGCAAAACCGATCGGTGGCCAATCCGGCCAGCGACAAGGCCGCCATGACCGAGGATGCGCCGGGCACGGCCGTCACCAAGGCCCCTTCTGCCTGCATGGCTTGAACAAGCTCAAAACCCGGATCGGCCACCAAGGGTGTGCCGGCGTCCGAACAATAGGCCACGGACTTGCCGGATGTGACCAAGGCGACAAGGCCCGCCCGCGCCGCCGGGCCGCTGTGATCGTGATGCGCGATCAGTTGCCGCCCGCCCAAGGAAACCCCGTGCAGATCGAGAAGCTTGCGCAGAACGCGCGTGTCTTCGGCCACCAAGACATCCGCCGCTGCCAGCACATCGAGCGCGCGCAGCGTGATATCGCGCGCATTGCCGATGGGCGTTGCAACCAGATACAGGCCCGGCGCAAGCGGCGTTGGTGTCATCCGATCCTCCATTCGGGTTGGTCGGTCCGTTCTAGGCCGTTTACTTGACGCCGCGAACCCCTTAGTTTGCCGCTAACTGTAGTATGTTATTGGGGGCTAGAGCCGAATTATGGGGATTTCCGTGACAAAATTTCGCCGCAGCCTGAAGCTGGCGGTTCTTGGTCTGGCCGGGCTTGTGCTGGCAGCCTGTCAACCGCTGACCTTGTCGGGGGCTGGACCGACCATCAACACCCGCGCACCCGTGCCCGTGGCCTTGCTGGTGCCCTATGGCGCACCGGGCGCGGGCGAGCAGTCTTTGGCGCGCAGCCTTGAAAACGCGGCGCGGCTTGCGATCAACGATCTGGATGGGGTGGCCATCGATCTGCGGGTCTATCGGACGGCGGGCAATGCCAATCAGGCCGCCGCCGAAGCGGTGCGCGCGGTCAATGACGGGGCCAAGATCATTCTTGGGCCGGTCTTTGGCGATGCCGCCAACGCCGCTGGTCTGGCTGTCGCCAACCGCAATGTGAATGTGCTGTCCTTCTCGAACAACACCCGCATCGCGGGCGGCAACGTGTTCGTGCTGGGCAATACCTTCGAGAACACCGCCAGCCGTCTTGTCAGTTTTGGCCAAAGCCAAGGCAAGAACCGGGTGCTGATCGTGCATCCGAACACCACTGCGGGGGAGATTGGGCGCGATGCGGTCGCGTCGGCCTTGTCCCGCAGCCTTGGCACGGTTGGTGTCGGGCAGGTTGGGTATGAAGCGTCGCAGCAAGGCGTGATCAGTGCCGTGCCCGCGATTGCCGAAACCGCGCGCGAGAATCAGGCGGACACCATCTTCTTTACCTCGGACACGTTGGGCGGGTTGCCGCTGTTGACGCAGATGTTGCCCGAGAACCGCATTTCGCCCGAGCAGTTCCAGTTCATGGGGCTGACCCGTTGGGACATTCCCGAAGGCACCTTGGATCTGCCCGGTGTGCAAAATGGTCTGTTCGCCTTGCCGGATCCGGCGCTGACAGCGCGCTTCGCGCAGCGCTACCAAGCGGCCTATGGGGCGGCACCGCACCCGATTGCCGGGCTGGCCTATGACGGGATCGCCGCAATCGGGGCCTTGGTGGCGTCGGGCAACGCGCAGGCGCTGACACGGGGGGCTTTGACCCAGAACTCGGGCTTCCGGGGCGTGAACGGGGTGTTCCGCTTGCGCGGCGACGGCACCAATGAACGGGCCTTGGCGGTGGCGCGGATTGTCAATCGGCAGGTGACCATCGTGTCGCCCGCGCCAACCGGGTTCGGCCTTGCTGGCCTCTGATCCCGAAACACTTCTGACCGATGCGCTTCCGCCGGACTTTCTGATCTGTCCGGCGGAAGACATTTTTGACGCCGCGCAAATGCGCGCGGCGCTGCACGAGATCGTCGATACCCAACCCCAAAGCGCTTGGCGCGGGGCCTTGGTCGGCCAGTTGAAAGCGGCCCAGAAGAAGGGCCGGGACAAGATCGCCGAGCGCCTTCTGGCCCGCCCCTTCGATGCGCGCCCCGCAACGCGGGCCTATGCGTGGTTGACCGACGCGCTGGTCATCACGGCCTTCAGTTTTGCCCGCGACCACCTGCATCCGGCGGACTTGGGCAAGGATCGGCTGTGCCTGCTGGGCGTCGGGGGTTATGGGCGGGGGGAAATGGCCCCGCATTCCGACGTGGATTTGCTGTTCCTGACCCCCGCGCGCATGACCCCATGGGCCGAGCAGGTCATCGAAGCGACCCTGTACATTCTGTGGGACCTGAAGATGAAGGTCGGCCATGCCAGCCGGACGGTCAAAGACTGTCTGAAGCTGGGCCGCGAGGATTACACGATCCGCACTTCGCTTCTGGAACAGCGCTATCTTGCCGGGGATCCGGGGCTGGCGCAGGATTTGCGCAAGCGTCTGGTCAGCGACCTGTTCAAGGGAACTGGGCCGGATTTCGTCGAGGCGAAGCTGGAAGAACGCGCCAAACGCCATGCGGGTCAGGGCGGCCAGCGCTATGTGCTGGAACCGAATGTGAAGGAAGGCAAAGGCGGGTTGCGCGACCTGCAATCGCTGTTCTGGATCGCCAAGTATCTGCACAATGTCGAAGACGCCCGCGACCTGGTCGATCTGGGGGTCTTCACCGAACCGGAATACCGCAGTTTCCAGCAGGCTGAGGACTTCCTTTGGGGCGTGCGCTGCCACCTGCATCTGGTTGCCGGACGTGCGACGGAACAACTGACCTTCGACATGCAGGTCGAAGTGGCCGAACGGCTGGGCTTCGAAGATCAAGGCGGGCGGCGTGGCGTCGAACATTTCATGCAGGCCTATTTCCGGCACGCGACCCGCGTGGGGGAACTGACCCGCATCTTCCTGACCGCGCTGGAAGCGGCGCATGTGAAGAAAGAACCGCGCTTTGTCGAAATGTTCCGCCCCAAGAAGCGGCGCAAGCTGAAGCCCGGCTATCAGATGCAGCAGGGGCGGTTGGACATCGAAGACCCGGACAGCTTCTTTCAGGACCCGCTGAACATCATGCGGGTGTTCGAAGAAGGGCTGCGGACGGGCCTTTTGTTGCACCCCAATGCAATGCGCGCCATCGCGGCCAATCTGGACCTGATCAATGCCGATCTGCGCGACAGCAAGGAAGCCAACCGCATCTTTCTGGATTTGTTGCTGAAACATGGAAATCCGGAACGCGCGCTGCGTCGAATGAACGAATTGGGGGTCCTGGGCGCGTTCATCCCCGAATTTCAGGCCATCGTGGCGATGATGCAGTTCAACGTCTATCACCACTTCACGGTGGATGAGCATACGATCCAATGCATCTCGACCTTGGCGCAGATCGAGCGTGGGGAACTGACCGAGGCCCTGCCGGTCGCCAGCGGAATCCTGACACAAGGGGTCAATCGCAAGGTTCTGTTCGTCGCGCTGCTTTTGCACGATATCGGCAAGGGGCGCCCCGAAGACCATTCCATTCTTGGTGCTCAGATCGCGCGCCGGGTTGTCGCCCAGTTGGGGTTGACCGCTGCCGAGGCGGACACGGTCGTCTGGTTGGTGCGCTACCATCTTCTGATGTCCGACATGGCGCAGAAGCGCGACCTGAGCGATCCGCGCACGGTGCGTGATTTCGCCAAGGCGGTCAAAACCCGGGATCGGCTGGACCTGCTGACCGTGCTGACGGTCTGTGACATTCGCGGGGTCGGGCCGGGAACATGGAACAACTGGAAGGCGCAGTTGCTGCGCGCGCTTTATCGCCAAACCGCCGAGGCGTTGGAAACCGGGTTGGAAGACCTGAACCGCGAACAACGCGGGACAGAAGCCAAGCGCGCCTTGCGCGAAGCCTTGGGCGATTGGCCCGCTGCCGACCTGCGCCGCGAAACCGCGCGGCATTACGACCCTTATTGGCAGGGGTTCCCAACCGAGGTGCATGTGCGCGCCGCCGAATTGCTGCGCAACACCGAAAAGGACAGCCTGCAGATCGACCTGACGCTGGACGAAGACCGCGACGTGACGCGCGTGATCTTCACCTTGCAGGACCACCCCGGCATTTTCAGCCGACTTGCCGGGGCTTTGGCGCTGGCAGGGGCCAACACCGTGGACGCCCGGACCTATACCACCAAGGACGGCTATGTCGTGGCGGCGTTCTGGGTGCAGGACCCCGATGGGCGGCCCTATGCCGAGGAACGCTTGCCCCGGTTGCAACAGGTGATCCGCAAGACGCTGAAGGGCGAGGTCGTCCCAAGTTCGGCCCTGCAAAGCCGGGACAAGATGCGCAAGCGCGAAGCCCAGTTCCGGTTCCCGACCGCGATCAGCTTTGACAATAACGGGTCCGACATCTTCACGATCATCGAGGTCGATACCCGGGACCGCCCCGGATTGCTGTTCGATATCACCAAGACCTTGGCGGCGGCGAATATCTATGTGTCCTCGGCGCAGGTGGCGACCTATGGCGCGCAGGCGGTGGACACCTTCTATGTCAAAGACATGTTCGGTCTGAAGATCACCACCCGCGCCAAGCAGGAAGCGCTGGCCAAGAAACTGCGGTCCGCCATCGAACAAAGCATGGAAAGGGCGCAGGCATGACCGGGCCGGACAGGATGATCCAGCCGTGACGCCGAAACCGATCCGCCTGTTGGCGGGGTTTTTCACGGTGGGTGTCTGGACCATGGCCAGCCGCGTGCTGGGGTTTGTGCGCGACATCATGATCGCGGCCTTCCTTGGGGCGGGCCCGGTGGCCGAGGCGTTCTTGGTCGCGTTTTCCCTGCCCAACATGTTTCGCCGCTTCTTCGCGGAAGGGGCCTTCAACATGGCCTTCGTCCCGATGTTTTCGAAGAAGGTCGAAGGCGACGAGGCGGCGCTGGATTTTGCGCGCGATGCTTTTTCCGGTCTTGCCGCGCTGTTGATCGTGTTCACGCTGATTGCCCTTGCTGCCATGCCGTGGCTGGTGCTGGCGATGGCCAGCGGGTTTGCCGGGGATGAACGGTTCGATCTGGCGGTGGTCTATGGGCGGATCGCCTTTCCCTACATCCTGTTCATCTCGCTGGCGGCCCTTCTGTCGGGGGTCTTGAACACCTTGGGGCGGTTTGCGGCGGCGGCGGCGGCGCCCGTGCTTTTGAATATGCTCTTTGTCGGCGCAATGGTTCTGGCCGACCTGCAAGGCTGGCCCATCGGGGATGCCTTGGCTTGGGCCGTGCCGCTGGCCGGCATTGCGCAACTGGCATTGGTTTGGGTTGCGGCGGATCGCGCAGGGTATCGTTTGATCCCGCGTCTGCCGCGCTTGACGCCGGAATTGCGGCGACTGGCCATCATTGCCGCCCCGGCCATGTTGGCCGGTGGTGTCGTGCAGGTGAACCTGTTGGTCGGACGGCAGGTGGCCAGTTTCTTCGACGGGGCGGTGGCGTGGCTGGCCTATGCCGACCGCTTGTATCAATTGCCGCTGGGTGTCGTTGGCATCGCGATTGGCGTGGTCTTGCTGCCTGATTTGTCCCGCAAGCTGCGCGCAGGGGATGCGGCGGGCGGGCGGTATGCCTTCAGCCGCGCGGGCGAGGTGTCGTTGGCCCTGACCGTGCCTGCGGCTGTCGCCCTTGTGGTGATCCCGATCCCATTGATCGGCGTGCTTTTCGGGCGCGGGGCCTTTGGGCCGGATGATGTTGCCGCGACGGCCTTGGCGGTGGCGGTCTATGGGGCGGGCCTGCCCGCTTTCGTTCTGCAAAAAGTGCTGCAACCGCTCTATTTCGCGCGGGAAGATACCCGCACCCCCTTGCGCTTCGCGGTTGTGGCGATGGTCGTGAACGCGGTCCTTGCCATCGGATTGGCCCCGATTATCGGCTATATCGCGGCGGCCCTTGGCACGACCTTCGCAGGTTGGGTCATGGCTTGGCTGTTGTGGCGCGGCGCGCGGGGCATGGGCGACGCCGCGCGCCCGGATGACGCCTTCCGCCGCCGGGTTTGGCGGATCGTCGCGGCGTCTGCCGTGATGGGCGGGGTGTTATGGGTGGCGGCGCTTCTTCTGTCGCCATGGTTGGGGCAGACGGGCGTGCGCTATATCGCGCTGGCGGTTCTGGTCGCGGTCGGCATTGCCAGCTATGGGATCGCGGGCCAAGCGCTGGGCGCGTTCAAGCTGCGCGAGTTTCGATCGGCGCTGCGGCGCTAGCGTTGGCGCATCCGCGCCAGAAGACGGGTCCATCCCCCCGGACTGACCACAAAGCTAAGGGCAAACCCCGCAACGAACCCTGCCAGATCCGCAACCCAGTCGCGGGGCCCATCGAAGAACACCGCAAAGATCAGCTGCAAACCCAGAAAAATGCCGATCAGGGTAAAGGCGCGGGCGCGGTTTGCGCCAATCGCCGTCAGTTCCATAAGCAGAAGATAGGTATAGGCCCCGATCAGCCCGTAAACGCCGGGATACCCCCCGATCAGGGGGGCTTCTTCGTTCAGGATCAGGCCATAGGCGAGGGCACCGAACGCAGCCGAGGCGAAAAACACAAACAGCATCTGGAAGCCGCCGAAGATTTCGCTGACCAATTTGCCAAGGGCCAGAACGAAAACGATGACGAAGATCGCGTGGGTAAAGCTGGTATGGATCAGCGTGTAGGTCACGAACCGCGCCAGGTGTTCCGGTGGGTATCGGCTGCCTTCCAGCATCCATTCGAAGACCACATCCACGAAGGCCCAGTCGCGCACGGCGCTTAGCCGCCAACTGATCGCTTCCGGGCCGCCGATCAGACCGCGTGTGCCCAAGGTGAACAGCACCTCGATCCCCAAGATCACCGCCGCCAGCACGATCACCGATTTCGGCAGCGGGTTAAACGGGGCTTCGACCTCGGGCGGGCGCTCGTAGGGGTCTGACATGCGGGGCGGCCTTCACGTTGACGTCTGATCGGCCCATGGGTAAGCCCTGCGCACCCACAGGTCCAGACGGAGAGACGGCCAGATGAGCGCCCCATCCTTCACCCCCCGCGTGTTTTCCGGCATCCAGCCTTCCGGCGGATTGACGCTGGGCAATTATCTTGGCGCGCTGAAACGCTTTGTGGATATGCAGGACGCGGGCACGCATGAGACGATCTACTGCATGGTGGACCTGCATGCGATCACCGCCAAACTTCTGGACCCGGCGGAATTGCGCCAAAACACCCGCGAATTATGCGCGGGCTTTATTGCCAGCGGGATCGACCCGGAACGCAGTATTCTGTTCAACCAGTCCCAAGTGCCCGAGCACACCCAACTGGCTTGGATTTTCAACTGTGTCGCCCGGATGGGTTGGATGGGTCGGATGACCCAGTGGAAGGACAAGGCGGGCAAGAATGCCGAAAACGCCTCGTTGGGGTTGTTCAGTTACCCGGCGCTGATGGCGGCGGACATCCTTGTCTATCACGCAACCCATGTGCCTGTGGGCGAGGACCAGAAGCAGCATCTGGAATTGACGCGCGACATCGCGGCGAAGTTCAACCACGACTATGGCGTCGACTTCTTCCCGGTCACCGAACCTGTGATCGAGGGGGCGGCAACCCGCGTGATGAGCCTGCGGGATGGGTCGAAGAAAATGTCGAAATCCGATCCCAGCGATGCCAGCCGGATCAACATGACCGACGATGCAGACGCCATCGCCAAGAAAATTCGCAAGGCCAAGACCGACCCGGAGCCCCTGCCCGAAACGCCCGAAGGCTTGGCGGATCGCCCCGAGGCGCGCAACCTTGTGAACATCTACGCCGCCCTGTCGGATCAAACAGTGGCACAGGTGATGACGCAGGTCGGCGGACAGCAATTCGGCACCTTCAAGCCTGCGCTGGCCGAGTTGGCGGTTGAAAAACTGGCCCCGATTGGCACCGAAATGGCCCGGCTGATGGATGATCCGGCCGAGATTGACCGCATCTTGGCGCGGGGGGCGGAACGGGCCCGCGAACTGGCTGCGCCGATCTTGCACCAGACCTATGAAATCGTGGGCATGGTGCGATAGGTCCGATCCGCGCGTGGGCCATCGGGCGGCATAGCTTTTCTGCGTTGCTGCACAGAGACTGCGCAGAATGGGACCTTTTGCGCAGCCCTGCACGACAGTATGTCCGCAGGAAAGGAGAAAGCTTATGTCCCAACTTGCCCCGCCCCAAACCCGTGTCGGCCATGTCCACCTAAAGGTCGCGGATCTAGATCGCGCCATCGGCTTTTACGCCGGCGTTCTGGGTTTCGAGGTGACCCAACGCTATGGCCCGGGGGCCGCCTTTCTGTCAGCGGGTGGGTATCACCACCATATCGGGTTGAACACCTGGGAAAGCGCGGGCGCCACGCCGCCACCTCCGGGCCATACGGGCCTTTACCATACCGCGTTTCTGTATCCCGACCGGGCCAGCCTTGGGGCGGTGCTGAAGCGCGTGCTGGAAGCTGGCCTGACGCTGGACGGCGCGGCGGACCATGGCGTCAGCGAAGCGATCTATCTGCGCGATCCGGATGGAAACGGGGTCGAGCTGTATCGTGATCGTGCCGAAGAAGACTGGCCGCGCAGTGCCGACGGAAGCTTGGAGATGGTCAACAAGCCATTGAATTTGCAAAACCTTCTGGCCGATGCTGCGTAACTGACGCGGCGTCGAACCAGAAAAGGCTGGACTTGCAGGCCCCCATCGTTACATTCCGCCTTCTACACAGACATCAGTATATCACTGCAATGGAGGCCTCCGATGACCTGCCAAAACAAGTCCGTGTCCCCGAAGGACACCCAGACCCAGACCAAGCAAACCCAAGGACAAATCGCGACCCCGCGCCCTCAGACGGGGGGATCGGTTATGTCCTATCAGTTGGGCTTCACGTCTGGACCTCACGGCTAAATCGCCCCATGGTCGCCCCCGTGATCTGACGCGGGGGGCGACCATGGCAGCCGGAACCAACATCAAGACCTATTTCGAAGGCACGTGGCAGGATGGCAACGTGCCGATCATGCGTGCGGCGGATCATGGTGCCTGGCTGGGAACCAATGTGTTTGACGGCGCCCGGTACTTCGAGGGGGTTGCCCCGGACCTGCAAGCGCATTGCGAACGCGTGAACCGATCCGCCGAGGCGTTGGGGATTACGCCAACGGTGTCCGCGACCGACATGGTGGAAATCACATGGGAAGGTCTGAGGTCCTGTCCCAAGGATCAGCCCGTCTATATTCGCCCGATGTATTGGGCGATCGATATGGGTTTTTCGATCATGCCTTCGGCGGACGCGACGGGTTTCTGTATTTGCCTTGAGGCCATCCCGATGGCCCCTGCCACGGCGAGTGCGCGTCTGACGACAACCCGGTTCCGCCGTCCGGTTCTGGAAAGTTCGGTCGTGAATGCGAAGGCGGGATGCTTGTACCCCAACAACAGCCGGATGCTGGGCGAAGCCAAGGCCAAGGGGTTCGACAACGCCTTGGTGACCGACGCCATGGGCAATGTGGCCGAAACCGCCACGGCCAATATCTTCATGGTGCGGGATGGCGAGGTCTTTACACCCATTCCAAACGGCACGTTCCTGGCCGGGATCACCCGGGCGCGGCACATTTCCAACCTGCGTGCGGATGGCGTCACGGTGCATGAAACGGTTCTGGGCTATGACGATTTTCATGCTGCGGACGAGGTCTTCATGTCGGGCAACATGATGAAGGTCACGCCTGTGACGGCGTTTGAAGACACGCAATACCAGATGGGGCCGATGACGCGGCGCGTGCGGGATCTGTACTGGGATTGGGCGCTGTCGACCTAGGCCGACAAGGGGCGGACTCCGTGCGTTGACGGGACGTTGGGACCCTTCGGGGGTGCGACGGTACGCGGCCAAACCGTTACCAAGTGGTTAACACTCCTAACTTTCTTAGGGTTGTGTGGACCGGTAGTGTTTAAGGGCATCCTTGGCCACAAGATATATGCTTTTTCCGCCGGATCCCTAATTTTGTTAGGGCGTTAACGATTGGGCAGGCCTTTCAGCAAGTGCTGCTTGCCCCGCCTGTTATGATCGAAGTCCTCTCAGCTGCGGCCCTCGGTCCGCCGCAAGGCGCCGATCAGAAGGCGATTGCAAATCCGGCCCTCGCTTCGCATGATCCCCCCGATCAAGTGGAGGGGCCAACCATGCGGAAGTTCATGGTCGTTCTGGACGACAGCCGAGAATGCCTGAACGCGATGCGCTTTGCGGCGATGCGGGCGGCCCATACGGGTGGGGGCGTGGTGATCCTGTCCGTTATTCCGCCCGACGAGTTCAATCACTGGATTGGTGTGGGTGAAGTAATGCGTGCCGAAGCCCGCGAGCGGATCGAAGCGCATTTCGAGGTTTTTGCCAAATGGATGCGCGACAAACAGGGGGTCGACCCCGAGCTCGTGATCCGCGAAGGCGAACCGGTCGATGAAATTCTGGCACAGGTGCGCGAGGATGCCGAAGTCGGCGTCCTGGTGCTGGGCGCCGCGACCGACAAGAAAGGTCCGGGTCCGCTGGTGACCGCCTTGACCAAGAACGCAGGGGCGTTGCCGATGCCGATTACGATTGTTCCCGGTGACCTGAGCAAGGAGCGGCTGGAGGCGATTACCTGACGGGAATGGTCAGTTTTTTCTTGGAACCATTCTAAATCCGTTGACCTGCGGCCCCAGCGACCTCATATAAGAGACAATCAGGAGGCCGCCCATGTTCATCCAAACCGAATCCACGCCAAACCCCGCAACGCTGAAATTCCTGCCCGGGCAGGAAGTTCTGGAAGTCGGCACGGCGGACTTTCCCAGCGCCGAGGCGGCGCAAACCTCGCCCTTGGCGACCCGCATTTTTGCCGTGGACGGGGTGACGGGGGTGTTCTTCGGCCTCGACTTCGTGACGGTGACCAAGGCGGAAAGCGTCGATTGGGACCATATCAAACCCGCGGTTCTGGGCGCGATCATGGAACACTTCATGTCCGGCACCCCGGTTATGGGCGAGGCGCACAAGCCGTCCTCGGGCCATGCTGACCATGACGGCGAAGATGCGGAAATCGTGGGTCAGATCAAGGAATTGCTGGATACACGGGTGCGCCCGGCCGTGGCGCAAGATGGCGGCGACATCACCTTCCACGGCTTTGATCGCGGCATTGTCTATCTGCATATGCAGGGGGCCTGTGCAGGCTGCCCCTCGTCGACCCTGACCTTGAAAATGGGCATCGAAAACCTGCTGCGTCATTACATCCCCGAAGTGCTCGAGGTGCGCCCGGTTGCCGCCTGATCCTTTGATCCTGGCATTCGACACATCGGCGGCGCATTGCGCCGCCGCTTTGCTGTCTGGCAACCAGATCACTGTCTCGCGTCACGAACCCATGGCCAAAGGTCAAGCCGAACGCCTGTTGGGCCTTCTCGACGATGTTCTGTCCGAAGCAGCGGTGTCTTGGTCTGATCTGACGGCCCTTGGGGTGGGGATCGGTCCGGGCAATTTCACGGGCATTCGCATTTCGGTTGCCGCAGCCCGCGGCTTGGCGATGGGCTTGGGCTGTCCCTTGGTGGGTGTCAGCAGTCTGGAGGCAGCGGTCGAAGGCGCGGACAGGCCCGTCATGGGCATCGTGGATGCGCGCGCGGGGCGCGTTTATGCCCAAGCCTTCCCGCAGGACACCGCCCCCCGCTTGTTGCCTTTGGCAGACTTGGACCCAGCCTTGCCCCGACGCGGCTGGGGTGAAGGGGCCACGCCGCCTGTCTGGCCGATGGCCGAAGCGATCGCGCGCATCGCGGCGCGCCGCGCAGCCCCCGATCTGCCCTTGCCCGGTCCGCTTTATGTGCGGGCACCGGATGCGGCCCCGGCCAAAGACCGCGCGCCGATTGTCCTGCCATGACACCCAAGACCCTCGCCGCGTTGCATGGGCGGTGTTTCGTCACCCCCCGTGCCTGGTCCGAGGCCGAATTCGCGGCCCAGATCGCAGACCCCTTGGTGCATCTGATCGGCGATGGTCCGGGATTCGCCCTGATCCGCGTTGTGCTGACCGAAGCCGAGCTTTTGACGCTGGCGGTGGATCCACCGCAGCAAGGGCGTGGCTTGGGGCTGGCCTTGCTGACCCAAGCCGAGCAGCAGGCAAAGGCGGCTGGCGCCGATGTCCTGCATCTTGAGGTGTCCGCCGAAAATGGTGCGGCGCGCGCGCTTTATGCCAAAGCCGGCTACCAGCAAACCGGCCACCGCCCCCGCTACTACCGTACCCCCGAAGGGCGGCGCGTGGATGCGTTGATCTTGGCCAAACCCCTAGCGGGCTGAAGCCATCCACCCCAGGGTTGGTTCGGTCGGCCCGCCGGGTTTGTATTCCGCACCCAAGGGACGGTCATATCCCAGATGGGTCAAATGGGTGAACACATGCGGATAATGCAGTTCGCCATGATCCGGCGCGCCGCGATCCGGCACGGCGGCGATCTGGATATGCCCGATGATCGGCATCAAGGCGGTCAACCGACGGCTGACATCGCCTTCGCTGATCTGCACATGATAGCAGTCGAACATCAGCTTCACATTGGGCAGCGACAATGCTGCGATCACGTCGCGGGCTTGGTCGGTGCTGGTCAGGAAGTATCCCGGCGCGTCATAGGGGTTCAGCGGTTCGATCAGGATCTTCACGCTTTGCCGCAGGGCCTTTTCGGACGCATAGGCAAGGTTTGACAGAAACGTATCGCGCGCCTTGGGGCCACCGCTGAAACCGGCCATGACATGCACCGCGTGGCAGCCCGTATCCGCCGCATAGGATATCGCCTGATCAATGGCAGCGCGGGCGTCTGCTTCGCGTCCGGGCAGCGCGGCCAGCCCGTTTTCACCGGCTTTGCCGCGCACCGTGTTCAACCCCAACAGGGGCAAGCCGGTGTCCATCAGCGCGCGGCGCAGATCTGCGGGCTTGGTGTCATAGGGCCAGTGGCACTCAACCGCGTCGAACCCGGCATCGGCTGCGGCCCGCACGGCATCGGGCAAGGGCAGTTCGGTCCACAAGAACCCCAGATTGGCTGAAAACCGCGTCATGCCTTGTCCCCCGGCAAGGTCAGACCCGCGTTGCGCGCATAGACCTTGGCAACGGCGGCGTCATCTTCCGCCCCCAGACCCGACCCGGATGCGGCCAAGAATTGTTGCAGCGCGGCGGCGGTCAAGGGGGCTGCGAATTTCGCGCCCTTGGCCGCGTCCAAAACGATGCCCAAATCCTTCAGCCAGATATCGACACTGGAATGGGGGGTATAATCCCCCGACACCACATGCGGCCCCCGGTTTTCCAGCATCCACGAGGTGCCTGCGCAGTTGGGGATCACCTGCATGAAGGTTTCGGGGGCGATCCCTTGGGTCATGGCGAAGGTCATCGCCTCGGCCATCGTCGCGATATGCACGCCTGCCAGCAATTGGTTGACCGCCTTCATCGCGGAACCAGCCCCGGGCGTGTCGCCGAGGCGAAACACGGTTTGGGCCAAGGCGTCCAGCACCGGGTCGGCGGCGGCAAAGGCTTCGGGGCTGCCCGACGCCATGATGCTAAGGGCGCCCTGCGCAGCCTTGACCGACCCCCCGGAAATAGGCGCGTCCAGATAATGAAGGCCCCGATCCGCGCAGCGCGCCGCCAGATCCCGCGCGCTGTTTGGGGGCAGCGTGGCGCAGGACAGCACAACCGCGCCAGGGGACAGATGCGGGACGATCCCATCCGGGCCAAACAGCACCGTTTCGGTTTGGGCGGCGTTCAGGACAACGACGACCACCGCCGACAATTCGGCTGCGATATCCGGCAAGGGCTCGGGCGCGCCACCTTCGGCCTGAAACCGGGCCACGCGGTCCGCCGCCACATCGACCCCATGGACGACAAAGCCCGCCCTGAGCGCGGATTGCGCCATGCCATAGCCCATCGAGCCCAGCCCGATCACCGCGATCCGTGCCTTGTTCATCTGTCCCTCCGCTTGCGCTGGATCACAGAACACCACGGCCCAATCGGTTGCAACCGGGTCTGGACGCCGCGCGCGCGTCGGGCCAGTCTGCCACCATGACACAGACCAAGACCACAACCCACGACGCCGAGGATGATCCGCGCAATGCCGACATCCTGATCTATGTGAATGGCCAGTTGAAGCCACGGGCCGAGGCGGTCGTGTCCGTCTATGACAGCGGGTTCTTGCTGGGCGATGGCATGTGGGAGGGCATGCGCCTGTTCGACGGCAAATGGGCCTTCTTCGACGATCACATGGATCGCTTTTTCGACAGTTGCAAAGCGGTCAGCTTGGACGTCGGAATGGACCGCACGGGCATCGCGCAGGCCCTTGCCGTAACCGCCGAAGCCAATGGCATGACCGACGACGCCCATTGCCGATTGATGCTGACACGTGGCGTGAAGGTGAAACCGTTCCAGCACCCCAGTCTGAGCCGATCCGGGCCGACGCTTGTGATCATCATGGAGCATTCCAAGCCCGCGCAAACCCTCAAGCAGGGCGTCCGATTGGCGACCGTCCCCCAAGTGCGTGGCCTGCCCATGAGCCAGGACGCCAAGTTCAACAGCCATTCCAAGCTGAATTGTGTCTTGGCCTGCTTGCAGGCGGAACAGGCCGGCGCGGACGAGGCGCTGATGCTGGACCCGCATGGCTTTGTGAACACCACGAATGCCTGCAATTTCTTCATCGTGCGTCGGGGCGAGGTTTGGACCTCGACCGGGGATTACTGCATGAACGGCGTGACCCGTGCCAAGGTTATTCAAGCCTGCCAGCGGTTGGGCCTTCCGGTGCGGGAAAAGAACTATTCCCTGTTTGAAACCTATGGCGCGTCCGAGGCGTTTCTGACCGGCACGTTCGGCGCGCAAACGCCGGTGGCCAGCATCGACGGCAAGCCAATTGGGGATGGCACGCGCCCGATCACGGAACGCATCCGCGCCGAATACAAGCGCATGGTGGCAGAGGACATCGCGCGCCAAAAAGGGCTGTAAGGCGATGATGATCTTTGCCAAACCGCAGATCGTCTTTCTGGCCGTGCCGAAAACCGGAACGACATCCTTGCAAAGCGTGGCGGCGAAACATGCGTCGATCAACGTGCGCCACCCGGCCTCGATGAAGCACAGCGATTGGGGTGTATTCGAACGCCGCTACAAGCCGCTTTTCAACAAGCACCTTGACGATAATCGCTGGACCCATATGGCCGTTGTCCGCGAACCGATCGACTGGCTGGGAAGCTGGTATCGGTATCGCAGCCGCCCGGCGCTGAAAGGGTCCGAGCGCAGCACCGCAGGCCTCAGCTTTGCCGAGTTTTTGGAAGGCTATTTGCGCAAGTCCCCGCCCGCCTATGCGCAGGTCGGGCAACCTGCCAGCTTGTTGCGAAACCCGAATGGACCTGCGGGGATCGCGCATCTTTTTGCGTACGAACATTTGCCGCAAGCCTTTGCCTTCCTCGAACAGGCTTTGGGTGTGACCTTGAAGGTGCCGCGCCGGAATGTTTCGCCCATCCGTCCCTTGTCTGCCCCGGCTGACTTGTGTGACCGCGTGCGCCAGCGCCTGTCGGTCGATCAGGCGTATTACGAAGCGGCGTTGCAGCGCAGATCAGGCGAAACCTGACCCTATCCCGCCAGCGTTGGCAGGCGATAGGCAAGCGCTTCTGCCAAATGGGGGCGTTCGATCTGCGGGGCCTCGGCCAGATCCGCGATGGTGCGCGCCACCCGCAGCACACGGTGATACCCGCGCGCGGTCAACCCGAATTGCTGTGCGGCTTTGCGGATCATCGCTTGGCTGTCAGTGTCCAAGGGGGCGGCGTCTTCCAGCACTTTTCCCTCGGCCTCGGCATTGGTGCGCAAGCCTTGATCGCGATACCGGGCCGCTTGCACCTTGCGGGCGGCAGCGACCCGCGCGGCCACCATGGCCGAGGTTTCGCCGACAGGCGCCTGTTCCAGATCGGCGATTTGCACCGCAGGCACCTCGATCCGCAGATCGAAACGGTCCAGCAACGGGCCTGAAATCCGCCCCATGTAATCCGCCCCACAGGCTGGGGCCCGCCCGCAGGCGCGCGCGGCCTCGTAGAGATGGCCGCATTTGCAGGGGTTGGCAGCGGCCACCAGCATGAAACGGCAGGGGTAGCGGACATGGGCATTGGCCCGGGCCACCACCACCTCGCCGGTTTCAATCGGTTGGCGCAGGGTTTCCAAGACGCCGCGCGGGTATTCGGGAAACTCGTCCATGAACAGAACGCCATTATGGGCAAGGCTGATCTGGCCCGGTTTCGCCCCGCGCCCCCCGCCCACGATCGCCGCCATGGAGGCGGTGTGGTGCGGTTCCTGAAAGGGCGCATTGCGCGACAGGCCACCGGGGTCAATCGTGCCCGCCAGCGAATGGATCATCGACGTTTCCAAGGCTTCGGCCGGGCTGAGGGGCGGCAAAAGCCCCGGCAAGCGCGCCGCCAGCATCGACTTGCCCGACCCCGGCGGGCCGACCATCAACAGGTGATGTCGTCCCGCTGCCGCAATTTCCAACGCCCGCTTGGCCTGCATCTGCCCCTTCACGTCTGACAGATCCCGCGCCGTGCCGATGGTTTGGGCTTCGCCCGGTGCAGCCGGGGGGATCGGCGCATCCCCGGTGTAGTGCCGCAGCACCGCCTGCAAGCTCGACGCGCCGATCACTTGCGTTTCGGTCACCCACGCGGCTTCGGCCCCGCATTCCGCAGGACACAGCAACCTGCGATCGGATGCAGACGCGGTCAGCGCGGCGGGCAAGGCGCCGACGACCGGGATCAGACTGCCATCAAGGGACAATTCGCCAAGGGCCACGGTGTTTTCGACCGCGTCCGGGGGCACCATCGACAGCGCCGCCAGAAGCGCCAACGCAATGGGCAGATCGAAATGGGACCCTTCTTTGGGCAGATCGGCGGGCGACAAATTGATCGTGATACGCTTGGCGGGCAGGGCCAAGCCCAGCGTGATCAGGGCGGCACGGACGCGTTCGCGGGCTTCGGACACCGCCTTGTCGGGCAGCCCCACAATTGCAAAGGCAGGCAGCCCCGCAGACAGGGCGCATTGTACCTCGACCGGGCGGGCTTCGACGCCTTCGAAAGCCACCGTATGTGCGCGCGCGACCATGAGGACCCTTGGACAGACAATTCGTTAACCAAGATGCTGCCCCAAAGGCCCTTACCGAAGGGTTAACGCGCGCCGCCTTAGCCGTGGAAGGTGGCCACGGTCTTCAGTTGCGAAAACCCATAGAGCGCTTCGAACCCTTTTTCCCGGCCATGTCCGGATTTGCCGACGCCACCAAAGGGCAATTCGACACCGCCGCCCGCCCCGTAATTGTTCACAAAGACCTGCCCGGCGCGCAGGCGCTTGGCCAGACGCATTTGCCGCCCGCCATCGCGGGACCAGACGCTGGCGACCAGACCGAAATCGGTGCCATTGGCAATCGCGACGGCTTCGTCTTCGTCGTCAAAGGGCAGGATCACCTGCACGGGGCCGAAAATCTCGTCCCGGGCAAGGCGGTGATCCGGTGCCAAGCCGTCCAGCAGATGTGGCACAACGTAATGTCCGCCCGCTGGGGCGTCGACAAGATGCCCGGTCGCCAGAACCGCCTCGGGGGCAAGGTCCAGAAAACCGCTGACCAGTTCTTTCTGACGCGCGGAAATCAGGGGCCCGACACGCAGGTCCGACCGGGCCGGGCCGACCGACAAGGCGGCATAGGCGTCCGCCATGCGGTTGCGCAGCGTGTCATAGACCCCACGCTGAACAAGAATGCGCGAGGACGCAGAACAGGTCTGCCCGGCATTTTGAACGCCCGCGTTCACAAGAAACGGCAGGGCCGCGTCCAAATCCGCGTCGTCGAACACGACTTGCGGGGATTTCCCGCCCAATTCCAAGGTCACCGGCACGATGTTGCGCGCCGCCGCTGCCTGTACCAGCGCGCCCACGGCCACGGACCCGGTAAACGACAGATGATGCACGCCGGGATGCGCGCTAAGGGCCGCCCCCGCTTCTTCGCCCAAGCCGGGCACCACGTTCAACGCGCCGGGTGGAAACCCGGCTTTCTGCGCCAGATCGGCAAAGGCCAGGGCCGTCAAGCAGGCCTCTTCGGCAGGTTTCAGCACACAGGCATTGCCCATCGCCAAGGCCGCCCCAACCGACCGCCCGATGATCTGCATCGGATAGTTCCACGGCACGATATGGCCGGTCACCCCATGCGGTTCGCGCAACGTATAAACGGTGTAGCCGTCCAGATAGGGGATGGTGTTGCCCATGACCTTGTCTGCGGCCCCACCGTAGAATTCCATGTAACGGGCCAGCGCCAGCGCATCCGCGCGCGCTTGGGTCAGGGGCTTGCCGACATCGGTTGCTTCGATTTCGGCCAGCGCGTCGACATGCTCGCTGACCAACTGCCCCAAACGTGTCAGCAGGCGGCCCCGTTCGACCGCAGTCATCTTGCCCCAAGGTCCGTCCAAGGCGGCCTCGGCCGCGGCGACGGCGGCGTCGATGTCGGACGCCGTGCCGCGGGCGATCTGTCCCACGATCTGCCCGGTCGAGGGGTCTTCGACCGGCAAGTGATCGGCGGCAGCGCGCCAGACCCCGTCAATCAGCATCTTGTCGGTCTCGTACCAGAGCTTATCCAGCATCGCGGTCTCCTGTCGTCCAGTCTTCGGGGATCGTCGGCGCAGCCGCGATCAGCGCCTTGGTATAGGGGTGTGTGGGCGCGGTGAAGACCGTTTCGGTCGGCCCGCTTTCAACGATCTCGCCCGCGCGCATCACCATCACCCGGTCGGTTACCCGGCGCACGACGCTCAGGTCATGGCTGACAAACAGATAGCTGAGGTGATGCTTGGCTTGCAGGTCGGCCAGCAGGTCCAGAACCTGCGCCCGGACACGCACATCCAGCGCGCTGACCGCCTCATCCAGCAAGATCAGGTCGGGTCGGATGATCAGCGCACGCGCAATGGCGATGCGCTGGCGCTGACCGCCCGAAAATTCATGCGGGTACTTATCGGCATCGGTTGGCGACAGACCGACCTCGTGCAGGGCGGTGGCGATGCGGTCTTCCAGATCGGCCGGTCGGGTGGTCAGATGGAAGGGTTCGGTGATGATGCGGCGGACGGTATGGCGCGGATTGAAACTGCCAAAAGGGTCTTGAAAGACAACCTGCATTTGGCGCCGCAGATCGTTGGACATGGACGGGTGGATCGCCCGGTCCTGCATGCGGATTTCACCGCCTTGCAGCGGCTCCAACCCCAGAATGGCGCGGGTCAGGGTCGATTTCCCGCAGCCCGATTCCCCCACCAGCCCCAGACTTTCGCCCCGGTTCAGGGTAAAGCTGACCTTGTTGACGGCGCGAAACATCGGCACCTTTCCAAAGACCGTGCGGCGCGGCAGGCGGTAATCGCGCACCGCCTCGCGGACCTGCAACAACGGTTCGGGTTCGATCCGGCTGTGGCGCTGCGGCTGGTGGGTCGAAGCGGCGAACAGCGCCCGCGTGTAAGGATGGGCGCGGGTTTCGAACAACGACCGGGTCGCGTTGGTTTCGACGATCCGGCCTTGTTCCATGACGGCGACGCGGTCCGCAACACGGGCGGTGACCGCCAGATCATGGGTGATCAGCATCAAGGCCATGCCATCGGCACGCACAAGGTCCCGCAGCAGGTCCAAGATACCCGCTTGCGTTGTCACATCCAGCGCGGTTGTCGGTTCGTCCGCGATCAGCAGGCGCGGGCGCAGCGCGATGGCCAGCGCGATACAGACGCGCTGGCGTTGGCCGCCGGACAATTCGTGCGGGTAGCGCGACAGCGGAAAGCGGTCCTCGGTCAGGCCGACGCGGTTCAATTGCTGGCGCGCGGCGTGCAGCGCCTCGGTCCGGTCCGCCACGCCATGCACGATCAGGGTCTCGGCGACCTGATCCCCGATGGTTTGTACCGGGTTCAGGGCGGTCATGGGTTCCTGAAAGATCATCCCGATGTCGCGCCCGCGCAGGTCGCACATCTGCGCCTCGGTCCGGGCCAGCAGGTTGTCGCCATCCAAGGTGATCGCGCCCTGCGCCGCCGCCCCATTCGGCAGCAGGCCCATCATCGCCAAGGCGGTCATCGACTTGCCCGAGCCGCTTTCCCCGACCAAGCCGAACACTTCGCCCGGAGCGATCGTTAGGGAAACGTCGCGCAAGACCGGGGTTCCGTGGATTTGCACGGACAGATCGGACAGCGCGATCAAGACCGCGCCCGCCGCAGTTTCGGGTCGAGCGCGTCGCGCAGCCCATCGCCCAGAAGGTTCAGACCCAGCACCATCAGCACGATGGCCAGCCCGGGGATCAGGGCCAGATGCGGTGCAAAAGAAATCATCGTCTGGCTGTCAGCCAACATCCGTCCCCAGCTGGGGATCGGGGGCTGTGCGCCAAGGCCGACATAGGACAGGCCCGCTTCGATGATGATGCCCACGGCAAACTGGATGGTCGCCTGCACGATCAGAAGATTGGCAATATTGGGCAGGATGTGTTCCGCGCTGATGCGCAGGGTGCTTTTGCCTGCCACCCGCGCGGCAAGGATGTAGTCCAAGGTCCACAGGCTAAGGGCGGCCCCCCGCGTGACCCGCGCAAAGACCGGCGTATTGAAGATGCCAATCGCAAGGATCGCGTTCCACAAGGACGGCCCGAACACGGCGGTGATCAGAATGGCGATGACCAGACTAGGGAAGGCAAAGACCAGATCATTGGTGCGCATGATGACCTCGTCCAGAAGCGATCCGCGCCGCGCCGCCGCCAGCAAGCCCAGCGGCACCCCCAGAAGCAGGCCAAATCCCACCGCCGCCAGCGCCACCGCGATGGAAATGCGCGCGCCCACCATCACCATCGACAGCATGTCCCGTCCGAAATGGTCGGTGCCCAAGGGATGCGCGGCGGACGGGACGCCGAATTTTGCGCCGATGTTCAGCGCGGTCACGTCATAGGGGGTCCACAAGAACGACATCAAGGCCGCTAGCGAGAACAGCGCAGACAGGGTGCCGCCAAGGATCAGGTTGCGCTTCATGCGGGACGCCGCAACCGGGGATCGACCGCCGCATAGGCCAGATCGACACAGAAATTCACCATGACAATCGCAAAGACCAACAGCATCACGACGGATTTCACCACGATCAGGTCACTTTGGGTGATCGCTTGGAAAATCAGCCGTCCCAGACCGGGCAGGAAAAAGACGTTCTCGATAATGATCGCGCCCGCCAGCAAGAAGCTGAACTGCAAGCCCAGGATGGTCAGCACCGGGATCATCGCGTTGCGCAGCGCATGGCGCAGCACCGTCTGGCGCCGGGTCAGTCCCTTGGCGCGGGCGGTGCGGATATAGTCCTGCCCCAACGTGTCCAGCGTGGCCGACCGGGTGACGCGCGCCATGATGCTGGCTTGCTGCACCGCCAAGGCAATGGCGGGCAGGGTCAGCGCCACCAGGCACGCCCAAATCCCGTCGTCCCATCCCGGAAATCCACCCGACGGGAACCAGCGCAGATGGATGGCAAAAATCAGGACAAGAAACATCGCAAACCAGAAATTCGGCACGGCGATGCCCAATTGGGTCAGCCCCATGATGCCGGTATCGGTCGGTTTGCCCGCGCGTGTGGCGGCGATCAGCCCCACGGGCAAGGCGATCACCGTAGACAGCACCAGCGCATAGATCGCCAGTGGCAACGATACCCAAAGACGGTCTGCGATCAATTCGGCGACGGGCACGCGATAGGTGTGCGACATGCCGAAATCGCCCACGAACAGTCCCGTCACCCATTGGACATAGCGCAGATGTGCAGGGTCATTCAGGCCAAGCTGGTCGCGCAGGGCGGCCAAGGCTTCGGGGGTGGCGTTCATACCCAACATGACGGACGCCACATCGCCCGGCACGACCTCGATCACCAGAAAGATCACAAGGCTGGCCGCCACAAGCGTCAGCACGAGCGAGGTCAATCGTGTCAGCAGGAACCGCAACATATCCGAAGCTTAGGCAGGCCCTGTCCCCCGGTCCAGTGGCGCACAGGGGTGGGGCCGACAAAAAAGACGGGCGCCGTCCGATCCTGTCGGAGGCGCCCGCCAAGCGCATCAAACCGGGCTTAGTTGGTCCAGCGGACCCCGGTCAGGTCATTGGCTTGGGTTGGCGCGTTTTCCCAAAGCCCCTCGATATTGGCATTGGCCACGCCCGTCTTGGCCAACTGGAACAGGTACCCGTTGACGTAATCCTCGGCGATGATCTGCTGCATTTCGGACAACAGACTGCTGCGCATCGCAGGATCGGCGGTCACCTGAAGCTGATCGTTCAACGCTTGGAATTCCGGCCGATCATACTGGAAATAGTAATCCGGCCGCGCATAGATGCCGATATCCGCTGGTTCGGTATGGCTGACGATGGTCAGGTCGAAATCCTTGCCGGTGAAGACCTGTTCGATCCATTGCGCCCATTCCAGATTGCTGATCTCGGTCTCGATCCCGACCGCGCGCAACTGCGCGGCCACGATCTCGCCGCCGCGGCGGGCATAGGCGGGCGGCGGCAGGGCAAGACGCAGTTTCAGATCGCTGATCCCTGCGTCTGCCAAGATCTGGCGCGACAGCTCGGGATCATAGGCGGAATTCGCCGTCAGATCGACATAGTCGGGATTGTGCGGCGCGAAATGGGTGCCGATGGGCGTGCCAAAGCCGAACATGGCACCGTCGATGATGTCCTGACGGTTGATCGCATGCGCGATGGCCTTGCGGATGCGGATGTCATCCACATTGGCGTTGTTGGTTGACAGGATCGTTTCGCCCTCGGTCGACCCCACGATCACGGTAAAGCGGGGGTCTGCCTCGAACTGGCGCAAGGTTTCGGGGGCAGGGAAGTTCGGGAAGGCGTCGATTTCCCCGCCCATCATTGCGTTGAAGGCCGCCGTTGGGTCGGAAATGAATTTGAAGGTCGCTTCGGTCAGGGCCGGGGCCGCGCCCCAGTAGTCGGGATTGGCAACAAGTTCGACCCGGTCGCCTTGGACCCATTCTTCAAACTTGAAGGGGCCCGTGCCGACCGGATTGGTGGCGAGGCTGTCGGCGCTTTCAGGGGCCACGATCACCGCATCGCCCCATGCCATGTTGAACAGGAAGGATCCGGTCGGTGCGCTCAGCGTGACTTGCACGGTCAGCGGATCGATCACCGTCACCTCGGAAATGGCCGCGAAAAGCGGCTTCTGCGCGTTGGTGCTGTCTTCGGCACGCGCCCGGTCGAGGCTGAATTTGACGTCCTCGGCATCCATCGTCGTGCCGTCATGGAAGGTCACACCATCCTGCAGCTTGAAGGTATAGACCAAGCCGTCTTCGGAGATCTCCCAGCTTTCGGCCAGACCGGGGATGATGGAGCCGTCCGACGCAAACCGCGTCAGCCCCTCGAAGACATTGGCATAGACAACCTCGTCAATGGCCGCCGCCGCGCCGCCGGTTGGGTCCAGATTTGGCGGTTCCAGCACCATCCCGATGGTAATACTGGTTTGTTGCGCAAAGGCTGGTCCCGCCATCAGCGCCAGCGCGCAAGCGGTCAGTTTCAAATGCGATGTCATTCTTTGGGCCTCCCCGTCGGCAGTTTTCTACCATGAAGCGTAAGGGCAGGGTGGCCGTTCCCGCAAGCCCTGCGTGTCTGTGACCGCGCCCACGGGCTGAGGCAATTTAGGCCTTTGCTGCGCCGCAACACCGTCTGGTACCGTTTCCGAACCTGCCACGATTCGCGGAGCTGCCCCATGATCGATACCGCCACCTCCCCGGACATGATCCTGCGAATGAATACCGAAGAGGTCGCCGCCTTCATGTCGG
Source organism: uncultured Dinoroseobacter sp. (assembly GCA_964539755.1). Classification (GTDB taxonomy): domain Bacteria; phylum Pseudomonadota; class Alphaproteobacteria; order Rhodobacterales; family Rhodobacteraceae; genus Dinoroseobacter. Next base: position 29,067 of record CAZIKH010000005.1, read on the forward strand.
ACCTGATGCGCGAACATCGACTGTCGCAACTGGTGCGCGATCTGAACGCCTTGGTGCTGGATCAGGGTCCGCAATCCAAGGCGGGCCAAGTGCTGAAACATATGGGCTTTTTGGTCTAGACGCGCCCGTTACCCCGCCGGTCCCAGCAGATCGGCCAAGACCAGCGCCATGACCCCGGCACTGTCTTGCATGTCTTGAATGCCGACCCATTCATCTGGCTGGTGCGCCAAGTCCAAAATGCCCGGGCCATAGGCGATGCAGTTCTTCAGCCGCCCGATCCGGTCGATATGCTTTTGATCATAGGTGCCGGGGCTGACGACATAGTCAGGCTGCCGCGCCAGAACGCGTTCGATGGCGGCGGCGGTGGATCGCACCACGGGGGCGTCTTTTTCGGTCATCGTGGGGCGGACTTCGAACAGTTCGCGGATTTCATAGGCGAAGCTGGGGCGTTCGGCCTTGACGGCTTCCAGCAGGCGCGTGACCTCGGCCTTCACCTCGGTCAAATCCTCTTCGATCAGGAAACGGCGGTCCAGCACGATCCGGCAGCGATCCGCGACGCAGGGCGCGGGCAGGCCCGTGTAATCGGGGTCTTGCTCGGGTTCGCCGCCATGGACCGAATTGATGTTCAAGGTGGATTGGCGCGCGCCCTCGGGCACCACGGGCATCTGTGTCGTCTTGGTCGCCAGAAGCGGGTAAAGCACGGTTTCAATCTGGTGCAGCACCGCGCCCATATGGCGGATCGCACTGTCGCCCAAGAACGGCATGGACCCATGGGCGATACGTCCCTTCGTTTCGATCTCGGCCCACCAAACGCCGCGATGACCCAAGCAAATGCGATCCTTGTTCAGGGGTTCGGGAATAAGGACATGCTGCACGCGGCTGGGGTCGAAATAGCCCTTCTCCGCCAGATAGGCGACGCCGCCGAACCCGCCCGATTCTTCATCCGCGGTGGCGCTGATTTCGATCGCGCCGGCATGATCTGGATAGGTGTCGATAAAGGCTTCGGCGGCGATGATGCTGGCAGCCAGGCCGCCTTTCATATCGCAGGCCCCACGCCCATAGACACGGTCTTCGCGCACTTCGCCCCCGAACGGGTCGACGGTCCAGCCATGGCCGACCTCGACAACGTCATGATGGCTGTTGAAATGCACGCAATCGCCGGGGCGTGCGCCTTCGTGGCGCGCGATGAGGTTCCAGCGTGGATAGGTGTCGCTGTCGGCAGGGGCCCCTTCGGCCCGGATCAATTCCACCTTGAAGCCCTTGGCGGACAGGCGATCCGCCAGATAGCTGCAGATCTGGTGATAGTTCCGCCCGGGCGGGTTCAACGTCGGAATACGGATCAGGTCCTGTGTCAGCGCCACAAGCGCATCACGGCGGGCGGCAATCGCGGCCAGAAGGGCGGTGTCGGTCATGCGGGCAGGCTAGGGGCAAGCGGGACCGGCGTGCAAGCGAGATGACTCTGTTATCGCGCGGATCAACCCTATATGCAGCCGGGAAAGGGGACCGACCATGATTGCCGTGCTGCGCCTTGCCGTTTTGATTTTTGCCGTGATGACGGTGATCTACCTGATCTTGTCTTTCGGATTGCGTCAGGTCGCCCAGAAAGAGGCACGCGACGAATGGGAAGCCCTCGAGACGCGGATCGACTGGGAAACCTTCCTCGAACGCAAGATGAAGCATCATAACCGCGCGATGCGCCGCAAATTGGTGCTGGGGGTTTATATCTTGCCGACGCTGCTGATCGCCGCGTTGGTCTATTTCGTGAATTTCGCGTAAGGCTGGGGCATGTTGCGATACATCAAATGGGCGTTCTGGGCGCTGCTGGGGACCTTAGTGTTCCTGTTCTTCAACTACACCCTGCCGGACCGCGATGTCGTGCGGATCGTCGGGACCGAGATCCAGCGCATCGATTTTGGCGAGAACTCGATTTTCTGGGCGCAACCCGATACGGGAACGGCGACCAATCCCGGCAGCCGGGATGTGCGGTTCATCAACGCGGTGGACGCGAATGGCCGGGTGCGTGTCTATCGTAACGAAGATACGGGCTGGGGCTGGCCGCCCTATTTCAAGCTCGACAGCAGCAACCTGCACACCGAAGCGCAGGACCTGATCAGCACCTCGGACAGCCCGCAATGGGTGGTGTTGACCCATTACGGTTGGCGCGCCGAGATCCTGACCGCCTTCCCCAACGCCATTGCGGTGCGTCCGGTCGACAGCCCCGACATACGGCTGATCCCCTATTTCAACATCGCCTTGATCGTGGTGCTGCTGGGCTTGGTTTGGTGGCTTTGGCGGCTATGGGACCGCTTTCACCAAGCCCGGATCGAACCCATCGTCGACAATATCGCCATTGCCATCGACAATGCCGACGACCGGGCCGACAGTTTCCGCGAACGCATCTTGGCACGGTTTCGGCGCAAGCGGTCCTAGCCTGCCGGGTGCGGGCGCGCTTGCTACCTCAATAGATCGTTAATAGCCCTAAGATTGTTAGGCGAAAGACCGCATGATGTGGTTCTTGCAAAGAAAAACCCCTATATCGTGTGGTCTTTAGCCCTTTCCCTAAGATTGTTAGGGACTCAGCTTTTCATCGACCCCAGCCACAGCCCGCCTATTGCGATTCCAGACGCAGCAATTCGCGATAGGTATAGGATTGCGCGACCGGGCCTTGGGCCCCTTCCACAAAACGCGGATCGCTTTTCAGGCATCCGATCCCGCAGATTTGGCTGACCACCATATCCGTCGTGTCGATGAACCACAGCCGCCCGCCGGGTGTCGCCAACCAACCGTCGACGCCTTCGTCTTCGTCGGATTCGATATCCGTCACCGAAGGCACCTCGGAATAGGCCCCCCGGTCAAAGCCGGCATGGGTATGGAACGACGCAATCGGATCGAAATCGTCGGGCCATTCCGGGGTGCATTCATCGCGACTGCCCCGGATCACGCGGCTGGCGACCCAACGGTCATTGGCGTCCAACCCGATATAGCCGCAATATTCGATATTGCCTTCAAAGCTGGGCCCTTGGATCTGGTTGAACAGGGCCTTCACGAACGCGATCTCGGACCGATCCTGCGACAGCGCCGGACTGGTCAGCACGACCAAGGCAACAAAGGGGGCGAGGATGGCTTTCATGCCGGAAGGAAACGCTGGCCGCTTCAGTCCGTCAAGGCCCCATCAATCGGATCAGCTTGTCGAGGGTATAGAATTCCTCGACCTTGCCGCGCACCCCGGGCACAAAGGTCGGATCCCGCTGCAAACACCCAACCCCGCACATCTGCCGGGCTGTCCCGCGCCGCCAATCGTTGAACCACAACCGCCCGCCCGGCGTGGACACCCAGCCATTCGTGCGGCTGGCGATATCCCCGCGCAAGTCCTGCACCGAGGGCACTTCGTTGTAATGCACGAAAGTGAAGCCGCCATGGGTATGAAAGGACGACAGCACCTCGCCCGTGGTGGGACGGATCGGACCGCATCGATCCGTGGTGCCGGGCGAGATCTGGCCGGTGGTGATCTTGCCGCTCGGCAGGCGCACGATGAACCCGCAGTATTCGCGGCTTTCGGCGAAGGACGGGCCTTGCAAGCGGTTCAGAAGATGAACGACGAACTTGTATTCCTCGGTCGACTGCGCGGCGACAGGGCTGGCCAGCAACAGGGCCAGAACCAGCGCCAGAACCCTATTCCCCATAGGGCACCCAGACGGTCTTGACCTCGGTCGCGGCAGCCAGGAAGGCCCGGCCTTGCCCATCTGGCCCGCTCCAGTCGCGGGCTTTGCCATCGTTGACCCAAGTCCGTTTCAGGTTGCCAGCCGCGGCGGCTTCGATCACCCCGCTCAGATCGGTCGAGGAAAACGACCACACCGCGTCCAGTTCCAGATGGCTGGCCAAGGTCGGCGCCAGGTCCGCATGGGACCCGGTCACGATATTGACCACGCCCGCCGGCACGTCCGATGTGTCCAGCACCTGATAAAGATCCGTCGCGGCCAAGGGATAGGGTTCGCTGGGCACCAGAACGATGGGGTTGCCCATGGCCAGCGCCGGGCCGATCAGCGATACCGCGCCCAACAGCGGGGCCTCGTCCGGGGCCAGCGCGCCGATCAGACCGACAGGTTCGTTGATGGCCAGTGCGAGGCCCCGAAGCGGCACGCCCTTGGCGGCCCCGTCGAACTTGTCCGCCCAAGCCGCATAGGTGAACAGACGATCAATGCTGGCTTCGACCTCGGCCTTGGCGTCCTTCAGGCCGAACCCTGCCAAGCGCGTTTCGAATTCCGCAGCCCGCGCCGACAGGTTTTCGGCGATGTAATACAGGATCTGCGCCCGCAGATGCCCGGTGGTCTTGGCCCAGCCGCGCGCGGCGGCAGCGGCTTCGACCGCGTTGCGGATGTCTTTGCGGTTGCCGATCCCGACATGGCCCAGCAGCTTGCCGCGCGGGCCATAGACTGCGCGGCTATGCCCGCCATCGGGGCGCGCCTGCTTGCCGCCGATATACATCTTGGCGGTGCGGTCCAGCGGGTCCGCGACCTCTAGGTCATCTGGCGCAGGGCGCGGCGCGATCCGCTTCAGCGCCTTCAGGCTGGCCTTGGGCTTGGTATAGGCGCGCAGGCCTTCCCAGCCGCCTTCGCGGCCAAAGCCGCTTTCGCGCACGCCGCCAAAGCCCGCCGCCGCATCGAACAGGTTGGTCGCGTTCACCCACACGACGCCCGCCACCAGCTTCGGCGCGATATCCAGCGCAAGGTTCACGTTTTCCGACCACACCGTCGCGGCAAGGCCATAGCGGGTCTGGTTGGCGATCTGCACCGCCTCGGCGGGTGTGCGGAAGGTGGTCGCCACCAGCACGGGCCCGAAGATTTCTTCCTGCATCAGGTGCGCGGCGGGGTGCAGGCCCGTGATCAGGGTCGGGGGGTAGAAGCATCCGGTTTCGGGCAGATCAATCGGCGCATGATAGGTTTCGCCTTCTGCATTCTGCGCGACCAGATCGGTGATGGTCTTCAGCTGCACCGGGTCCACGACCGCGCCGATGTCGATGCTTTTGTCCAAGGGATCGCCCATGCGCAGCGTCGCCATCCGCGCCTTCAGCTTGGCATAGAACGTCTCGGCAATGCCTTCCTGCACGATCAGGCGCGACCCCGCACAGCAGACCTGCCCCTGATTGAACCAGATCGCATCGACCAGCCCCTCGATGGCGCTGTCCAGATCAGCGTCTTCGAACACGATGTAGGGCGACTTGCCGCCCAGCTCCAAGGTCAGCGCCTTGCCGCTGCCCGCTGTCGCTTCGCGGATACGGCGGCCCACTTCCGTGCTGCCCGTAAAGGCAACCTTGTCCACATCGGGGTGGCTGACAATCGCCGCCCCCGTTGCACCATCGCCCGTGACGATGTTGACGACGCCCTTGGGCAGCCCCGCCTCGCGGCAAATCTGCGCGAACAGCAGCGCGGTCAGGGGCGTATATTCGGCTGGTTTCAGCACCACGGTATTGCCCATCGCCAAGGCGGGCGCGATTTTCCACGCCAGCATCAACAAGGGGAAGTTCCACGGGATCACTTGCCCACACACACCCAAAGGCGCTGCGTCGGGCAATTCGGCCTCCATCAGTTGCGCCATGCCCGCGTGATAGTAGAAGTGCCGCTGCGCCAGAGGGATATCGATGTCCCGGCTTTCGCGGATCGGCTTGCCGTTGTCCAACGTTTCCAGCACCGCGAACAGGCGGCTGTGCTTTTGCAGCAGCCGCGCCAGCGCATAGAGGTGCCGCGCCCGAGCATGGCCCGACAGCCGCGACCACGGGCCAAACGCCTTGCGCGCGGCGGCGACGGCGGCGTCAACGTCCGCGTCGGTGCCTTGCGTCACCTCGGCCAGCACCACGTCCCGTGCGGGGTTGCGGGTTTCAAAGGTTTCGCCCGGCGCGGTGAACGCCCCGTTTATGAAATGCCCGAACGTGCGCCCGTGTGTGTCCAGCCACGCCTGCGCTTCGGCATCGCTTTCCGGGGCCACGCCATAGTCCAGCGTCTCGAAAATCTCTTGAACGGTCATCGCTGCTTTGTTCCCCGCATACCCAAGACGTTACGCCAACGCATGGCGGTAGCCCGCCGAATAGGCCCCGGTAACGTGATGTTCCAATTGCCGCTCGATATCGCCCAGCAGGGACGAGGCGCCGAACCGGAACAGGTCCGGCTGCATCCATCGCGGACCCAGTTCTTCGCGCAGCAAGGCCAGATAAACCAAGGCGTCCTTGGCTTTCGAAATACCGCCCGCGGGTTTGTAGCCGATCCTATGCCCGGTGCGCGCGTGGTAATCCCGGATTGCCCGGATCATCGTCAGCGAGACGGGCAAGGTGGCGTTCACGCTTTCCTTCCCGGTCGAGGTCTTGATGAAATCCGCCCCCGCCAGCATGCAGATGCGGCTGGCCCGCGCGACGTTGCGCAACGTGCCCAATTCGCCCGTGGCCAGAATGGCTTTCACATGCGCAGGCCCGCAGGCTTCGCGGAAGGCGACCATTTCCTCATAGAGCGCCTGCCAATTGCCTTGCAGCACATGCCGGCGGGAAATCACGATGTCGATCTCGGCGGCCCCGGCGGCCACGCTTTCGCGGATTTCCTGCACCCGCAGTTTGAAGGGCGACAAGCCCGCCGGAAACCCGGTCGAAACGGCGGCGACTGGAATGCCGCTGCCCTCCAGCGCGCGCACGGCGGTTTCGACCATGTCATGGTAGACGCAAACCGCGCCCACGGTCAGTCCTGTCATGCCAAGCGCATCCAGCAAGTCGGCGCGCACGGGCTGGCGCGCCTTGGCGCACAGCCGTTCGACGCGGCCCGATGTGTCATCGCCCGCCAGCGTTGTCAGGTCGATCAGGCTGATCGCCTTGCACAACCACGCTGCCTGATGCGCCTTCTTGACCGACCTGCGCCCCGGCAGGGTGGCGCAGCGACGTT
>CAZIKH010000006.1:0-33222 GCA_964539755.1 uncultured Dinoroseobacter sp.
AGGGGCAATCACCTTGATATCGGGGTTCAGGGCATAGGCGCTCAGCTCGAAGCGCACCTGGTCATTGCCTTTGCCGGTGGCGCCATGCGCAACCGCATCGGCCCCTGTTTCGGCGGCAATCTCAATCAGGCGCTTGGAAATCAGCGGGCGCGCGATCGAGGTGCCCAGCAGATACAGCCCTTCGTAAACGGCATTTGCACGGAACATCGGGAAAACGAAGTCGCGCACGAATTCTTCGCGCACATCTTCGATGAAGATGTTTTCCGGTTTGATCCCCAACAGTTCCGCTTTCTTGCGGGCGGGTTCCAGTTCTTCGCCTTGTCCCAGATCGGCGGTGAAGGTCACGACCTCGCAGCCATATTCGGTTTGCAGCCATTTCAGGATGATGGAGGTGTCGAGCCCTCCGGAATAGGCCAGCACGACTTTCTTGGGGGCAGAGGACATGATGCGATCTCCGGACGGCGAAAAACCAGTGCTGCCTAAGAGAATTCCTGCACGGGCACAAGACGCAGCCCTTGCCGCAGGGCGCGCGCTGGGCCAAGTCTGCGACATGACACGCTTTGCCCATGATGCCCGCGCCTCGGCTGCTGCGATGCGCGGCCTGTTTCCGCCCACGCCGTTGCAGCGCAACGCCTTCCTGTCGGATCGCTTCAATGCCGAGATCTGGCTGAAGCGCGAAGACCTGTCGCCGGTTCGGTCCTACAAGATCCGTGGCGCGTTCACCGCGTTGCGCAAGCAGGTCGCGGCGGGGCAAACGCGGTTTGTCTGTGCCAGCGCCGGCAACCATGCGCAGGGCGTGGCCTATGTCTGCGCGCATCTGGGGGTGCATGGGGTGGTTTTCATGCCCGTGACCACGCCGAAACAGAAGATCGACAAGACCCGCGCCTTTGGCGGCGATGCGGTGCAGATCGAACTGGTGGGGGATTATTTCGACCAGACCCTTGCCGCCGCGCAGGCGCATTGCGCCGAGACGGGCGCGCATTTCCTGTCGCCTTTCGACGACGACGATGTGATCGAAGGCCAAGCCAGTGTCGCGGTGGAAATCCTGACGGAACTGGCTGAAACCCCGGATCTGGTTGTCCTGCCCGTGGGCGGCGGCGGGTTGTCCGCCGGGATGCGGCGGTATTTCGACAGCGAAGCCCCCGAAGCCGCGTTCCGCCTGATCGAACCGCGCGGGGGCATGTCGCTGGCCGCCGCGTTGCAGGCGGGCACGCCGGTCACGCTGGACGAGGTGGACAGCTTCGTCGATGGCGCGGCTGTCGCCCGCATCGGCCAGAAGCCGTTCGAGGTGCTGCGCAAGACGCCGCCGCATTTCGTCCTGTCCGCCCCCGAAGATCGCATCTGCGCGACCATGGTCGAGATGTTGAATGTCGAAGGCATTGTTCTGGAACCCGCCGGGGCGCTGGCGGTGGATGCCTTGGCGGATTTGCGCGACCAGATCGAAGGCAAGCGCGTGGTCTGCGTGACATCGGGTGGCAATTTCGACTTCGAACGCCTGCCCGAGGTCAAGGAACGCGCGCTGCGTTTCACGGGCTTGAAGAAGTATTTCATCCTGCGCATGCCGCAGCGCCCCGGCGCGCTGAAGGAATTCCTGTCCTTCCTGGGCCCGCATGACGATATCGCCCGGTTCGAATACCTGAAGAAGTCGGCGCGCAATTTCGGGTCGGTCCTGATCGGGATCGAAACCAAGGATGCCGAGGCCTTTCCGCAGCTGTTCCGCAAGATGGCCGAGGCCGGGTTCCCCTATCGCGAAATCACGGACGACCCGGTCCTGGCCGAATTCCTGATCTAGGCCGGGATCGACAGACCGCCCAGGAATTCGGCCTTCGATGCATCGAACACCGCGATGATAGCGCCCATGTCGGGTGGGACCTGCGCCATTTCGGACTGGGCGCAGATGTCGGCAAGGTCGGCAAACCCAAGGTTCAACGCGGCCCCTTTCAGAAAATGCAGCAAATCTGCCGGGTCTTGCGCGTCGGCGCCGTCCCGCAGCGGGTCCAGCACCTGCGCCATTTCGGCAAGGAAGATGTCCGCGATTTCCACAAGGTCCTCGGCCCCGACTTCGTCCCGCAAGTCGTTCACCCGTGTCCAGTCAATCATATGCGCGCCCTCCATCTGTTGGGATCAGGTCTAATTTGAAGGGCTTTCGAAAGTCTTAAGACGGGGGTCTTTACCTGTCCTTAAGACACCGCCTGCATCTTCGGTCCCGGGGCAGAGGGAACGAAAATGACGGATGGGATCGCGGGTCTGACCGCCGGGGGGCAGGGGATGCGCCCCCAAACAGCTGTGCATCCCCCGATTCTGCGCCCGACGCCGTCGGCGTCCATGCGCGCCCGGGACCTTCCCGCAACCCAGATTCTGCGCGCCGTGATGGTCGTCGATGACAGCCCTTCGCAACGGCGGTTGCTGGCGATGTCGCTGCGGCGGCGCGGCTATGCGGTGTCCGAGGCGGAAAATGGCCAACAGGCGCTGGATCTGGCCAAGGATCGGCATTTCGATCTGGTGATCAGTGACTGGATGATGCCGGGCATGACCGGGTTGCGCCTGTGCGGGCATTTCCGCGCCATGCCGATCGAGGATTATACCTATTTCATTCTGCTGACCTCGAAACACGAAAAGAACGAAATCGCGCGCGGGCTGGATGCGGGCGCGGATGATTTTCTGATCAAGCCCGTGAACGGGGTCGAACTGGACGCGCGCATTCGGGCTGGGGCGCGTCTTGTGGCGCTGCACCGCGAAGTTCTGGAAAAGAACGCCGTGGCGGAAGACGCCTTGGCGGAACTGCGCGGGGTTTATGAGGCAATCGAACGCGATCTGCGCCAAGCGCGGTCCTTGCAGCAATCGCTGTTGCGCACACGCGATGCCCGGATCGACGGCACCCATATCTGCCTGATGCTGGAATCCAGCGGGTTTGTGGGCGGGGACCTTGTCGGGTTCTTTCCGATCAATGCCCGTCAGGTCGGGGTCTATGCGCTGGATGTGTCTGGCCACGGCATCAGCGCCGCCCTGATGACGGCGCGTCTGGCCGGGATGCTGTCGGGGCCCATCCCGGGACAGAACCTTGCCATCGAATACGATGCCCAAGGCCAGTGCCAAGCCCGTGATCTGGGGCAGGTGCTGGCGGACATGAATCGCCTGATGTTGCAGGAACTGGACACCGACCATTATGCGACCCTGTTTCTGGCCGTGCTGGATACCACCACCGGGGTCTTGCAGGCGGCACAGGCCGGGTCGCCCCCGGGGCTGATTCAGCGGGCGGCGGGGCGCATCCAGCGCCTTGGGCAGGGCGGGATGCCGATCGGGCTGATCGACACCGCCCGCTATACCAGTTTTCGCGCGCGCTTGCGGCGGGGCGACCGGTTGCTGCTGACCTCGGACGGGGTGACCGAAGCCTGGGGTCCCGATGGCCGGATGTTGCAGACCGCGGGACTGGCCCGCTGGCTGGCGGCGCGCAAACAGGTGCCAACCGGGCAGGTGTTGGATCGGTTGCTGTCGGACCTGCGCCGTTTCACCGGGGGCCGACGGTTCGAAGACGATGTGTCCGCCCTGATCCTGTCCTATGATTAGACGCCGGATCGCTGACGCCACGCATCGACCATGGCCTTGTCGCCGGGGTTGGCCAACAGGGCCGACACCTGCGCCACGGGCACCCAATGCGCGCTGTGGCCCGGCTCCAACGGGGGACCCAAGCGCAGGGTGGGTCGGGCCAGATAGACATGGCACAGTTTCTCGGCCCAAAGGTCGTATTCCGGCATGAACACAAAGCGCCGAAACGCGCCCAGACGCTGGCGCAGCTGCATATGCCACCCGGTTTCCTCGAAAACCTCGCGATGCAGCGCGGGAATCGGCTGTTCGCCGGGGTCGATCCCGCCGCCGGGCAATTGGAATTCCGGCACGGGCTGGGCCTGATGGGTTACCAACACCCGGTCCTTGCGCACCAAGAGCGCGTAGATCCCCGGACGCAACCGATAGCGCCGGTCGCGGCGCGGCGGGTGGTCCAGCCGGGGGATCATCGGCACACCCCCACCCGAATCCGGGGGTTGGAGTGACCCGTCCGTCTGCCTATATTGCAAGGCCAAGCCCGTAGATGGGCACCGCATTGCCCCTTTGATGGAATTCCCATGACCCTCGCCACCAAGATCGCCTGGGACGATACCGTCCTGCCGTTTCAATTGGACCGTTCCGACATTCGCGGACGGGTCGCCCGGCTGGATGGTGTGCTGGATCAGGTTCTGGCGCAACATGATTATCCCAAGGCGATCGAAGAGCTTGTCGCCGAAGCCGCGTTGCTGACCGCCTTGATCGGCCAGACGATCAAGCTGCGCTGGAAATTGTCGCTGCAAATTCGGGGCGATGGACCCGCGCGGCTGATCGCCACCGATTACTACGGGCCAAAATCCGATGCCGCGCCCGGACGGGTGCGCGCCTATGCCAGCTACGACGCGGATCGTCTGGACCCGAACGCGCCCGGGTTCGATCAGATCGGCAAAGGCTATTTCGCGATCCTGATCGACCAAGGCGACGGCATGGTGCCCTATCAAGGCATCACCCCCATCGCGGGCGGGTCGCTGTCGGCTTGTGCGGAAACGTATTTCGCCCAGTCCGAACAACTGCCAACGCGGTTTTCGCTGGCCTTTGGGCGCAATCAGATGGCCGGAATGGACGATGGTTGGCGTGCGGGCGGTGTGATGCTGCAAGCAATGCCCAAAGCCTCGCCCTTTGCGGCCAGCGAAGGCAGCGGCGATCAAGGCCTGTTGCGGCCCGACGACATCATGGACGGCGAAGAAGGCGAAGACTGGCGGCGTGCGAATATCCTGCTGGACACGGTCGAGCAGTTGGAACTGGTCGGACCCAGCGTCGCGCCCACCGACCTGCTGGTGCGGCTGTTCCACGAAGAATCCCCCCGCGTGTTCGACCCGCAACCCGTGGTCTTCGGGTGCACCTGTTCCGCGGATCGTGTGCGTGAAAGCCTGTCGATCTATTCCGCCAAGGACATTGCCTATATGACGACCGACGATGGGATCGTCACCGCTGACTGCCAATTCTGTGGGGCGCATTACACCTTTGATCCGAAAACCCTGGGCTTCGAAGCGGAAGGGACGGAGGGTGACGCAAACTGACCCCATGGCGCGGCTGGCGCGGGCGCTGTCCCTTGCGGCCACCGGCAGTTCGGATTTCGATCTGAACCCCGATATCGTGCTGCCGCCGAACCGCAAATTGCGGGCGGCGGCGGTTCTGGTTGCGGTCGAACCGCGCCCTGAAGGTGCGCGCCTGTTGCTGACGAAACGATCCTCGCGGCTGAAGCATCACCCGGGCCAGATCGCGTTTCCGGGGGGCAAGCTGGACCCGACCGATGCCGATGCCGAAGCCGCCGCCCTGCGCGAAGCCTGGGAGGAGGTCGCTTTGCCCCCGCAGCATGTGCGTATTCTGGGCCGCTTGCCCCGGCACGAAACGGTGACCGGCTATGATGTCGTGCCGATCCTTGCCGAAATCACGGCACCCTTTCAGCCCCGCGCCGAAGCGGGCGAGGTGGACGAGGTGTTCTTTGTCCCCCTGTCCCATGTTCTGGAGGCCGCGCGATTTTCCGTCGAACGCCGACGCTGGCGCGGACAGTGGCGGCACTACTATACGGTCCCCTTCGGCCCCTATTACATCTGGGGCGCCACCGCGCGCATTCTGCGCAATCTGGCCGATGCCCATGACCGCGCCGCATCTTGATCTGCGATCCCTGCCCGGGATCGAAACGCTGGACCTGCTGACACAGGCGGGCCATCAGGCCTATGTGGTTGGCGGGCCGGTGCGAAACGGCTTGCTGGGCCTGCCCATCGACGATCTGGATATCGCCACGGATGCCACGCCCGACCGGGTGTTGCAGATTGCCGCCAAGGCCGGGTGGAAGGCCGTGCCCACCGGCGTGGACCACGGCACCGTGACCCTGCTGCCCCAAGGCGTCCCGGTCGAGGTCACGACCTTTCGCAAGGATGTCGCCACCGATGGTCGGCGCGCGGTCGTGGCGTTTTCCAAGGACCTGACCGAAGACGCCAAGCGGCGCGATTTCACCATGAATGCGCTTTATGCGGATGCCAGCGGCGCGGTCTTGGACCCTTTGGGCGGGCTGCCTGACCTGCACGCACGGCGGGTGCGGTTTATCGGCCTGCCAGAGGATCGCATCCGCGAAGACTACTTGCGCATCCTGCGGTTTTTTCGGTTTCACGCATGGTATGGGGATGCGACCGATGGGATCGACCCCGACGGTTTGGCCGCTTGTGCCGCGCTGACCGACGGGTTGGCGCAGCTGTCCAAGGAACGGATCGGGGCCGAGATGCTGAAGCTGATGGCGGCCCCCGACCCGGCACCATCGGTTGCCAGCATGGCCCAAACGGGCGTGCTGGGGGCGATCCTGCCGGGGGCGGATGCGACCGCGCTGGCGCTGCTGGTGCATCTGGAACAAGGGCTTGGCGTGTCTGCGGCGCCCCTTCGACGGCTGGCAAGCCTGGGTGATTTGAATCTGGAAAGCGACCTTCGGCTTAGCAAAAAGCAGATTACAGAAATCCATAATATGCGATCTTATCTCTCTTTGGGTCTTTCTGCGGCTGAATTTGGCTATCGGAACGGTTTTTCGGCGGCACGGGACGCGATCTTGTTGCGGGCCGCCGCGCTGGGCCAATCGGTGGACCCAGATGATCTGGCGCAAGCCCGGAACGGGGCGGCGGCGGTGTTCCCGCTAAAGGCAGCGGACCTGCCGCATCTGTCGGGGCCTGCGCTGGGCAAGGCGCTGAAGGCGGCCGAAACCGCGTGGATCGCATCGGGGTTTTCGCTGTCCAAGCAGGCCTTGATCGACAAATCCCGTTGACAATCCGCCCCAAACCCCGGCCTTAGCGCCGCATGACGCTTGATCCACTCTATGCCTTTGTCTTTGCGGGCCTGTTTTCGCCGGGGCCGAACGTCATCTTGCTGACGGCGTCGGGCGCGCGGTTCGGGTTTCGCCCCACCTTGCCGCATGTCTTGGGCGTGGCTGTCGGCGTCGGGATCACCAGTGGCCTGACGGCGTTCGGTATGGGGGCGCTGCTTTTGGCCATGCCGACCTTGACGCTGATCCTGAAGATCATCGCGGCGGGCTGGATCTTGTGGATGGCCTTCAAACTGGCCACTGCCGCGCGGGCCAAGCAGCAAACCGCCGGGGACAAACCGTGGACCTTTGGGCAAGCGGTGCTGTTCCAATGGGTCAACCCCAAGGTTTGGGCCATCGCTTTGGCGGCATCGGTTGGCTACACCGCCGGATTGCCGCCGATGCAGGAAGCGGCCCGACTGGCCAGCGCGTTTTCCGGCATCAACCTGTTTGTGTGCCTGTTCTGGACCTTCGCGGGTTCGCTGTTGACCTATCTGCTGACCTCGGATCGGGCGTGGCGGGTGTTCAATGGGGGCATGGCCGCCTTGCTGGCCGGGTCGGCCGCGATGGTCTTTCTGTAGCACCAGCGCTATATGGCGGGGGCAAGGAGTCCCCCCATGTTCCGCTATGTCCAGGACATCGTAGATCCCTATGTGGATTATACGCCGACGGATCGCCCGCCGACGCGGTTGTGGCCGTTCCTGTGGGACTATGCCCAGCCGTTCAAACGGTTGTTCGCGCTGGCCGGGGGGCTGTCGATTGCGACCGCCGCGATCGAGATCGGGCTGATCCATTACATGGGCCGCATCGTCGACCTGCTGGACACCGCGCCACCGGATGTCTTTTTCCAGACCCATGGCTGGGAATTGCTGTTCATCGCGGTGTTCATTCTGGTGCTGCGCCCCTTGGTACAGGCCTTGGGCACGCTGGTCCTGAACAACGCGATCCTGCCCAATTTCGGCGCGCTGGTGCGCTGGCGGGCGCATGCACAGGTTTTGCGGCAATCCGTGGGCTGGTTCGAGAATGACTTTGCCGGGCGGATTGCGAACCGGATCATGCAGACGCCGACCTCTGCCGGGGATGCCGCGTTTCAGGTCTTCGATGCGTTGGCGTATGCGCTGGCCTATCTTGTCGGGGCGGTCCTGCTGTTGTCGGTGGCCGACCCCCGACTGGCGGTGCCAATCGCGATCTGGTTCGGTCTGTACCTGTGGCTGATGGTTTGGACGGTGCGCCGGATTGGCCCGGCCAGCCAAGCCAGTTCCGAGGCCCGGTCAATGGTCACGGGCCGCGTCGTGGATGCCTATACCAACATTCAATCGGTGAAGATGTTTGCGCATCACGACCGCGAATTGGCCTATGCCCGCGAAGGGATCGAACACACACGCCGCACCTTTCATGCCGAAATGCGCCTGTTTTCGATCATGGATATCTGCCTTGTCTTCCTGAACGGGTTCCTGATCGTCGCTGTGGTCGGCTGGGCGATCTGGCTGTGGACGGCGGGGCAGGCCAGTGTCGGGATCGTGGCCGCGGCCATCGCGCTGACCCTGCGGCTGAACGCGATGACCGGCTGGATCATGTGGGCGGTCAGCACCTTCTTTCGGTCGCTTGGGGTGGTTGCGGAAGGGATGCAGACGATTTCCCAGCCGATCACCTTGGTCGATGCACCGGATGCCCGGCCTTTGCGTCTGGGCGCGGGGCAGATCCGGTTTGTCGATCTAAGCCACCATTACGGGAAAGGGTCCGGCGGGTTGGACCACCTGTCGCTGACCCTGCGCCCGGGCGAAAAGGTGGGTTTGGTCGGGCGGTCCGGCGCGGGCAAATCGACCTTGGTCAAGCTGTTGCTGCGGTTCTACGATGCCGATTCCGGGCGGATCGAGATCGATGGACAGGATATCGCGCGGGTCACGCAGGACAGTTTGCGCGCGCAGATCGGCATGGTGCAGCAAGACAGTGCCCTGATGCATCGGTCGGTGCGCGACAATATCCTTTATGGCAACCCGACCGCCAGCGAAGCCCAGATGATCGCCGCTGCGCAACGCGCCGAAGCGCATGACTTCATCCTCGATCTGGAAGATCCGCAAGGGCGGCGGGGCTATGACGCCCATGTCGGGGAACGCGGCGTCAAGCTGTCGGGCGGGCAACGCCAGCGGATTACATTGGCGCGGGTGATCCTGAAGGACGCGCCGATCCTTGTGCTGGACGAAGCGACCTCGGCGCTGGATTCCGAGGTCGAAGCGGCCATTCAAGAAACGCTTTATGGCGTCATGGAAGGAAAAACCGTGATCGCGATTGCGCACCGCCTAAGCACGATTGCGCGGATGGACCGCATACTGGTGCTGGAAGACGGGCGGATCGTGGAAGACGGCACGCATGCCGACCTGCTGGCGCAAGGCGGGCTTTATGCCGGGTTCTGGGCACGCCAGTCTGGCGGGTTTCTTGGAACGGACCCCGATGCCCAGCCTGTTGCGGGGGCTGCCGAATGAGGACCCTTTTGCAAAAAGGCGCGGACCTGATCGACGCTTTCGCCCCGGCAGACGGGGCCCCGCCCAACAAGCTGCTGGCGTTCTTTGCATGGTGCCTGCGCGGGGCATGGCCGATCCTTGGGGTTGCGGCGCTGATTTCCATCTTGTCCGGTATCCTCGAGGTGATGGCGGCCTTGCTGCTGGGCTGGGTTGTCGACGCAGCCCTTGCCAGCGCGCCGGGGGATGTCTTCCGCGAGTCGGGCTGGTTGCTGGCGGGGGCGACGGTCTTTTTCGTGCTGTTGCGCCCCGTGGTTCTGGGCCTGTCGGCCTACAGCCAGACCATCCTGATGCAGCCCAATGTCATGACGCTGGCCCTGTCGCGCATTCACCGTTTCACGCTGGGTCAGGCGGTGACCTTCTTCGACAACGATTTCGCCGGGCGGATCGCGCAAAAGGAAATGCAAACCGCGCGCGCCCTGAATGATGTCGTGACCGAGATCATTCATACCGTGCTGTTCGCGCTGGCGTCGGTGATCGGGTCCATCCTGTTGCTGGGCACGGTCGATTGGCGGATCGCGCTGGGCCTTCTGGTGTGGATGTGCGTCTACGGCGCGATGATCCGCTATTACATGCCGCGTATCCGGGCGCGCTCCAAAGCCCGGGCGGGCGCGCGGGCCATGGTCACCGGACAGGTCGTCGACACGGTCACAAACATCAAGACCGTGAAGCTGTTTGGCCATGCGGATCACGAAGATCGCGCGGCGCTGGACGCGATGGGAACCTATCGCACCCGGTTCATCGAGTTTGGCCATGTTTCGGTCGCGTTCCGCTTTTGGCTGATGACGTTGGCCGGGATCTTGCCGGTCCTTCTGGTGGGCGGCGCGCTTTGGTATTGGTCGCTTGGCCTTCTGTCGGCGGGCGACATTGCGGCAACCGGGGCGATCAGCCTGCGATTGGCGCAGATGACGGGCTGGGTCAGTTTCACCCTGATGAGCCTCTATGCCAATATCGGCGAGGTTGAAGACGGTATGCACACGCTGACGCCGTCCCACACGTTGGTGGATCGGCCCGATGCCAAGGACCTGTCCGTCCACCAAGGGCGCGTGACCTTCGATGCGGTCAGTTTTGCCTATGGGCGCCAGACCGGCGGTATCCAGAATATCGCGCTGGATTTGGCGCCGGGGGAAAAGCTGGCGCTGATCGGCGCGTCCGGCGCGGGGAAATCCACGCTCGTGTCTGTATTGCTGCGGCTTTATGATCCCGAAGAAGGGCGGGTGCTGATCGACGGGCAGGACATCGCGGGTGTGACCCAAGACAGCCTGCGCCACCAGATCGGCATGGTCACGCAGGAAACCGCCATGTTCAATCGGTCGGCGCGGGACAACATCCTTTATGGGCGTCCTGATGCCACCGAAGCCGACCTGATTGCCGCAGCGAAGCGGGCCGAAGCGCATGACTTCATTCTTGGGCTGGAAGACCACAAGGGGCGCAAGGGCTATGACGCGCATCTGGGCGAACGCGGCGTCAAACTGTCGGGGGGACAGCGCCAGCGCATCGCCTTGGCGCGCGCCATTCTGAAAGACGCGCCCATCCTTGTGCTGGACGAAGCCACCAGTGCCTTGGACAGCGAGGTCGAAGCCAGCATCCAGACCGCGCTGGAACGGGTGATGGACGGCAAGACCGTGATCGCCATTGCGCACCGTCTTAGCACCATCGCGCATATGGATCGCATCGTGGTTCTGGCGGATGGCCATATCGTCGAACAAGGCCGCCATGACGATCTTCTGGCGGCGGGCGGGACCTATGCCCGGTTCTGGTCCCGGCAATCGGGCGGGTTTCTTGGGGTGAAGGACGCCGCCGAATGACCTGGACCATCGACCGTTTGGGGCTGCACGGCGACGGCATCGCCGAAGGTCCCGTTTTCGTGCCGCGCACGCTGCCCGGCGAGGTGGTGACCGGCACCTTGTCGGGAACCCGTGTCGCGGACGCCAAGATCGTCACGCCATCGGACCAGCGGATCAAGGCCCCTTGCAAGCATTACGCGCGCTGCGGTGGCTGCGCGTTGCAACATGCCCATGACGATTTTGTCGCGTCCTGGAAGCGCGATGTGGTGGTGCAGGCCTTGGCGGCGCAAGGGCTGACACCGCCGGTGCGGGACACGCTGACCTCGGCCCCGCAATCCCGGCGGCGCGCAACGTTTTCAGGGCGGCGATTGAAGAAGGGCACCTTGGTCGGGTTCCATACAAAGGCCTCTGACACCATCGTGCCGGTGACGGACTGTCAGGTGGTCACGCCCGCCTTGCAAGGCGCGCTGGGCTGTCTGGCCGACCTGACCGCCTTGGTTGGCAGCCGAAAAGCCGAAGTGAAATTCACCGTGACCGCGACCGAAACGGGTCTGGATATCGACATGGCGTTGGACCGCGCGCTTGAGGCCGACAGCATCGCCGCCCTTGCGGACTTGGCGCGCCAGCACGATCTGGCGCGCTTGGGCCAAAACGGCGAACCGATCCTGACGCGCCGCCCGCCGATCCTGCGGTTTGACGGGATTGCCGTGCAACCGCCGCCCGGGGCATTCTTGCAGGCCACGGCGGATGGCGAAGCGGCGCTGCGCCAAGCGGTGCTTGCGGCCCTTGGTCCGGTGCGCCGGGTCGCGGACCTGTTTGCGGGTTGCGGCACCTTTGCCCTGCCACTGGCGCGACAGGCGTCCGTTCTGGCGGTGGAAGGCGACGCGGCGATGACCGACGCCCTGCACGCTGGTTGGCGCGGGGCCGAGGGGTTGAAATCGGTCACCGTCGAGACGCGCGATCTGTTCCGCCGCCCCCTGCTGGCGGACGAGCTGGCGAAGATCGACGGCGTGGTGATCGACCCCCCGCGCGCCGGGGCCGAAGCGCAGGTCGCTGAACTGGCGAAGGCGCAGGTCGGGCAGATCGCCTATGTGTCCTGCAACCCCGTCACCTTCGCGCGCGATGCCAAAATGCTGCTTTCGGCGGGCTATCGCCTGAATTGGGTGCAGGTGGTCGATCAGTTCCGCTGGTCCAGCCATATCGAGCTTGCGGCCAGTCTGACCGCGCCCCATATCGCCGCCTAAGCGAACCACAAGGGGCAGGGACATGCGCGAACAGGTGGCAGACTGGCTGGACACGCCACGGGTGCGGAATTTCATCATCGGCGTGATCTTGTTCAACGCCATTCTGCTGGGCATGGAAACCTCGCCCACGCTGATGGACGCCGCAGGCGGGTTGATCAAAGCGCTGGACCGCGCCTGTCTGGCCATCTTCGTGGTCGAGATCGCGTTGAAACTGTTCGCGCTGGGCCCGCGGTTCTTCCGGTCGGGCTGGAACGTGTTCGATTTCGTCATCGTCGGCATTTCGCTGACACCGGGGGCGCAGACCCTGTCGGTGCTGCGGGCGCTGCGTATCTTGCGTCTGTTGCGGGTGATTTCCGCCGCGCCGCGACTGCGCCGCGTGGTCGAAGGGTTCATCACGGCCCTGCCCGGCATGGGCAGCGTGTTCCTGCTGATGGCGCTGATCTTCTATATCGGGGCGGTGATGGCGACCAAACTGTTCGCGTCCAGCTTCCCGGAATGGTTCGGCAGCCTTGGTCAAAGCGCCTATTCGCTGTTTCAAATCATGACGCTGGAATCCTGGTCGATGGGGATCGTCCGCCCGGTGATGGAGGTCTATCCCTACGCTTGGGCGTTCTTCGTGCCCTTCATCATGATGACGACCTTCGCGGTGGTGAACCTGTTGGTCGGTCTGATCGTGAATTCCATGCAAGACGCCCATGGCGCAGAAGACGCGTTGAAGACCGATGCCTATCGGGACGAGGTTCTGGAACGCCTGCGCCAGATCGAAAAGCGTCTGGACGCCACGGACAAGTGATAGGCGCGGCGCGCGTTTTCTGGCAAACTGCGCCCAAACAAGAAAATCGTTCCGAGGCAGAAGATGCAGATTTCCCGCCGTGTGGTCTTGGTTGGCCTTGCCGCCACCCTTGCCGGCTGTTCCAAGTTCAAGACCTATGACGGGCCGCAGGTCACCCGCATCGTGGTGATGAAGGACGCCCGCAAGATGTATCTGTTCCACCACGACACGGTGCTGGAAACCTATGACATCGAATTGGGCTTCGGCCCGGTCGGACCCAAGCAATTCGAAGGTGACGGCAAAACCCCGGAAGGGCGGTACTACATCGACCGGCGCAATCCCAACAGCGCGTTCCACCTGTCCTTGGGCATTTCTTATCCGAACGAAGCGGACCGCGCCTTTGCCGCCGCGCAGGGCAAGAAGCCCGGCGGCGATATCTTCATCCACGGCCAGAAGTCGCGGTTCCGGCGCGGGGGGCCGGATTGGACGGCGGGCTGCATCGCGGTGACAAACCGCGAGATGGAACAGATTTACGCGATGGTCGGCACCGGCGTGCCGATCGACATCTATCCTTAGCTTTGGATTTGCGCCGCCCCGGCGGGTGTTCCGGTATTCAAGACCCACCAAAGGCGGCCGTTTTCTTCCTGATGCCAGGAAAAGCCCATCTGGCGGGCGGCAGGATCAAGGATGACCTGCCGCGATCCGGGTTCTTCCATCCATGCGGCCAGGGTTTCCAGTTCCGTTTCGAAGGTTTCGGAAATCACCTCGCCCCGGAACTGGCCGGGATACCCGGCCCGCGTGACCCGTTGCAGGGGCGATGACCCGTCCGACCCGAAATGCCACGGACGGTTCTGGCGCGACATGTCCAAGGCGTGGGTTGCGGCGGCGGCGGTCAACTGGGCGTCCAGCGACAAGGCGGGCGCGCCCGCCGCTTGGCGCAGCGCGTTGACCCCGTCGAGCATCCGAAACTTCACCCGGGCTTCGTCACCGATCCGGTAAACGCGGGGCAGGGGTTTGCCATCCGGCCCCAAGGTGGGGGGTGGCGGCGCACATGCGGTCACCCCCATTGCGACCAATCCCAGCCCAAATGTCCTGCGCAGCATGCCGGATGCCCCTTTTGCGGTCTTGCTTTTGGGATGCTCTAACGGGTTTGAGGGGGCGAGGGAACGCCAAACCTGACGTGACGGTGCGCACATTCCCTTGAATTGCGGAATTCAGCCAAGTTTTGTATCTTTCGCGCTGGAACGCTGCCGCGAACGAGATGGAGCAGACAGACATGAACACCTTCGATCCCAAAGCTTTGTCGCGCCGGGCGCTTCTGGCCAGCGGTGCCGCGATGATGGGGGCCGGATTGGTGCCCGCCCGCGCCCAAGAAGCCGTGCCCGACGAAACCGAGGTCGAACCCGAAATCACGCAAAGCGTGCGGCGCAATATTTCCAGCTTCCGCGCGCTGGATTGGCGTCCGTATTTCGACAATACCCGCAACGGCGCGGTCTTGGTCGACACCCGGTCGCGGGCGCTGCATTTCTGGTCCGAAGATGAAAGCATCTACAAGCTGTACCCGACATCGGTGCCGCTGACCGAAGACCTGACGCGCCTTGGGCGCACCCGCGTGGTGCAAAAGGTGGAAGGACCCAGCTGGCGTCCGACCCCGGCCATGAAGAAGCGCAACCCCGAATGGCCCGATTTCGTCGGCCCCGGTCCGGACAACCCGCTGGGCACCCATGCCTTGTATCTAAGCTGGACGTATTACCGGATTCACGGCACCCACGACACCCGCAAGATCGGGCGGCGTTCTTCGAACGGGTGCATTGGCCTGTTCAATGAACACATCGCAGAGTTGTTCGGCCTTGCGAAGGTGGGCACCCAAGTGTTGCTAATTTGACGACATTCGGGCCGTGCCCCAACGTCGCCGATTTTCGCACCATTGCATTTGCGATTCGAGGGTGGTTTAACGAGGGCACGAGGTACAGTCTTGGGCCTGTGACTAGGTGTGGTGTAACCACATGATAGAACGGGCAATTTCTTGGAGGGAATGAAACATGAAAAAACTCGCTCTCGCAGCCGCTTTCTCGCTGACCGCAACTTCGGTCTTCGCGGGTGGTCTGGACGTTCCGGTCATCGAAGCACCCGTCATCGTTGAGGACACCTCGTCCTCGTCGCCGATGATCGTGATCCCGCTTCTGATCCTGGCCGTTCTGGCAGCTGCAAACCGCTAAGCGGTTTCGACACCGAACAGGAAAGGCGGTTGCCATTGGCAGCCGCCTTTTCTTTTTGTCCCATCGGTCAAGGAAAGAAGGCCTGGATCAGCCGCGCGGGGTGATCCACCCGGCAAGGTTGTCTTCCACGACCTGCGCCAATGCCTGAATATGCGCATCATCGTCGTTCAGGCAGGGGATATAGGTAAACTGTTCCCCGCCCGCGTGTTCGAAGCTTTCGCGGATTTCTTCGTTGATCTCTTCCAGCGTTTCGATGCAGTCGGCCGAAAAGGCCGGCGCGATCACCGCGATCTTCTTCTTTCCGGCTTCGGCCAGACGCGCCACTTCTTCGACCGTGTAGGGCTTTAGCCATTCTTCCGGGCCAAAGCGGCTTTGGAAGGTGGTCACGATCTCGGTCTCGGACCAGCCAAGGCGTTCGCGCAGCAGGCGCGAGGTTTTCTGGCATTGGCAATGATAGGGGTCGCCTTCCATCAGGTACCGTTTCGGCACGCCGTGATAGCTGGCCACCAGAACGTCGGGGCGGTCTTCCAGATCGGCATAGGCGCGTTCGACGGACTGGGCCAGTGCCTCGATATACATCGGATTTTCGTAATAGGGATCGACCGTGCGCACGGTGGGCTGCCACTTGATGTTCATCAGCGACCGGAAAAACTGGTCATTGGCCGTGGCCGACGTCGCGCCCGCGTAATGCGGATAGAGCGGAAAGAACAGGATCTTGGTGCAGCCCTGCGCCACCAGTTCATCAACCTTCGATTTGGTCGACGGATTGCCATAGCGCATCGCGTAATCGACCACGACATCGTCGCCAAACCGGCTGGTCAGCATCGCGCGCATCTTTTCGGTCTGGGCCTTGGTGATGGTCGCCAAGGGGCTTTCGCCCGCGTCGTGGTTCCAGATCGATGCGTAGGCTTTGCCGGAACTGAACGGGCGTTTGGTCAGAATGATCAATTGCAGCAGCGGCTGCCACAGCCACGGGGAATAATCGATCACCCGGCGATCACTGAGGAATTCGTTCAGATAGCGCCGCATCGACCAGTAATCATAATTGTCCGGTGTGCCCAGATTCGCCAACAGAATCCCGACCTTCCCAAATTTCACCTTGGGATGATCGGCTGGGGCATGGCTGAGCGCAGTCTTGGACATCATGTTCATTTGGTCACCGTGCTGTTGACCTAGGGCCATCTAGGTCGGGTCCGCGTCGTTAACAGGTTTTTTCCGGGGATCAAACTCGGTCACGCCCAGCGCGTCGGCCAGCCGGGTGTTGGCCGATCCCGGCCGAAGGGGTTGGGGTTGGCTGTCCGAAGGGGACCAGCCGGTCAGGAAAATCAGGTCGAAGCTGGCGCGATAAGGGGCGTCGGCACCAGCAAAATGGGTGGCATAAAGCCGTTTGGCTTCAGACCAGATACGCCGGGACAAAGGGTTTGGATCACGTGCGGCCAAGGCATTGCCTTCCCCGACCGCGCGCAGATCCTGCACCAAGCGGGTCAACTGGCGATATTGCACCCGGCGCGGCGACAGATCGGCCACAGGCAAGGCCAACCCGGCCCGTTGCAGAAGCGCCCCGTAATCGCGCAAGGACGCCATGGGCGCGATGCGGGGCGACAGTCCGCCGCGCAGCGTGGTTTCCGCCATGGCCAAGGCTTGGCGCAATTCGGTCAGCGTCTCTTCGCCAAAGGCCACGGCCAGAAACAACCCATCGGGCCGCAAGGCGCGGCGGCACTGGATCACTTGTCCCACCGGATCCTCGGCCCAATGCAGGCCCATCGCATGGATCACCAGATCATGCTGGTTGGGCTGCAAATCCAACACCGGATCGTCCGGCACCACGCGCGCCCCCGGCACCGTTTCGCCCCAGATCCACGGCTGGCCGGTCACGATCGCCGGGGCGGTAAACGTTCTGTTAACCTCGGCCAGCCTTTCTAGAAGCTCGTCGCGCGCATCAAGGTGCAGGAACGGGTCGTGCCCCTGAACGCGGGCCCGGTCGCGGTGCGCTTGCAATGCGGCGCGGTTGGTAAGCTGTGGTTTCGACATCGGACCCATGCAACGGAACAGGGGGCAGGTACGTGAAATCGGCGCTTTTGCAAAGTCTGGTCGCGGTTCTTTATCCGGCGGAATGCGTGCTGTGCCGCGTGCCGGTCGGGACGGATTTCGGCCTGTGCCCCGCCTGCTTGCTGGAAACGCCGTTCATGGCGGGGCCAGTTTGCCCGACCTGCGGCGTGCCAGCCTTGCAGGGCGACACCCCGGCGGATGGGTTGGTGTGCGACGATTGCATCGCCTTGGCGCGGCCATGGGGGCGGGCACGGGCGGTTTTCCAGTATGCCGGGAATGCGCGGCGCTTGGTCTTGGCGCTGAAACATGGGGATCGGCTGGACCTTGTGCGGGCCTGTGCCCCTTGGATGGCGCAGACCGCGCGCCCGCTGGTGCAGCCTGACAGCGTGATCGTGCCCGTGCCGCTGCACCCATGGCGTCAGTTTCGGCGTCGTTACAATCAGGCGGCGGAACTGGCGCGGGCCTTGGCGCGGCAAATCGACCGCCCCTATGCGCCCCAGGCCTTGGTGCGGCACCGCCAGACGCCCAGCTTGGACCATCGGTCGCGCGCGGATCGGATGGCGATCCTGCAAGGGGCCATCCGGGCGCATCCCGACGCCCTGACAGGGCGGCATGTGCTGTTGGTGGATGACGTCATGACCAGCGGCGCCACCCTTGCCGCCTGTGCCGATGCGGCGCTGGGGGCAGGTGCGCGCGGGGTGGATTGCGTGGTTCTGGCGCGTGTCTTGAAAGACGATCCGGGCATCGCGGCGCGAATTCCCTTGTCAAATTGACATACAATGTGTCAGACTAAGTTTACAGTTAAACTGAGTCCGTAGGAGTGGGTCCGATTCAGACCGTCAGCCTCTCTTTCTATCGGTTCGGTTCCATCTCGTCGCGCCTGTGGGCGTTGGCGCAGATGGGCGCGGCCCGGTTCACCTTGCCCAAAACCCCCGGTATTGGCTTCTGGAAGCTTTGCGGATCCGGCACCGGCGAAGGCTTTACCCCGATCCCAAACACCGGCGTTTATGCCATTCTGGCCACGTGGGACAATCTGGATACCGCGCAAGCGCAGACCCAGATCGCCCCGACCTATCGCCGCTATGCCCGCCGATCCGACGAATCCTGGACCGTGTTCCTGACGCCGACCTCGGCGCGGGGGGCTTGGTCGGGCGTTGCCCCGTTCCACCCCGAAGCGGACCCGACCCCCGGCCCCTTGGCCGCAATGACCCGCGCCACCGTCAAACCCCATGTTGCTGCGCAATTCTGGAAACAGGTGCCCAGCATCGAAGACGTGATCGGCGCAGACCCCAATGTCGCCTTCAAGATCGGCATCGGCGAGGTGCCATTGCTGCATCAGGTGACGTTTTCCATCTGGCCCGACACCCAGTCGATGGCCGACTTCGCCCGCCGCGAAGGCGGCGCCCATTCCAACGCGATCAAGGCCGTGCGCGAAGGCAATTGGTTCAAGGAAGAATTATACGCCCGGTTTCGTGTTCTGGGCGATGCGGGCAGCTGGGGCGGTATCAGCCCGCTGGACCGTCTGACAAAGGAAGCACCATGACCCATCCTTTCCCGTTCTCGGCCATTGTCGGGCAGGACGAAATGAAACAGGCGATGATCCTGACAGCCATCGATCCGGGGATCGGCGGCGTGCTGGTCTTTGGCGATCGCGGCACGGGCAAATCAACCTCGGTCCGGGCGCTTGCTGCCCTGTTGCCGCCCATTCAGGCCGTCGCCGGGTGCCCTTGCAATTCTGCCCAACTGGACGATTGCCCCGACTGGGCAACGATTGCCGACACCAGCCTTGTCGAAAAACCCACCCCGGTGATCGACCTGCCGCTGGGCGCCACGGAAGATCGCGTTGTGGGCGCGCTGGATATTGAACGCGCCCTGACGCGCGGCGAAAAGGCGTTTGAACCGGGCCTGCTGGCCCGTGCCAATCGCGGGTATCTGTACATCGACGAGGTCAACCTGCTGGAAGACCATATCGTCGATCTGCTGCTGGACGTTGCCGTTTCGGGTGAAAACGTCATCGAACGCGAAGGTCTGTCGATCCGCCACAAGGCGCGCTTCGTTCTGGTCGGATCGGGCAACCCCGAGGAAGGCGAATTGCGTCCCCAATTGCTGGATCGCTTCGGCCTGAGTGTCGAGGTCGCCAGCCCCAAGGACATCGACCAACGGATCGAGGTGATCCGCCGCCGCGATGCCTATGACACCAGCTATGACAGCTTCATGCCCCATTGGCAGATGGAAGATGCCGCCCTGCGCAACCGCATCCTTGCCGCGCGGGAAGCGCTGAAGACCATCGAAACCCCCGAAGACGCCTTGCGCGACTGCGCGCAGCTGTGCGTCACCTTGGGGGCGGATGGGTTGCGGGGCGAACTGACCTTGCTGCGCGCTGCCCGGGCGGTCGCAGCCTATGCCGGGGCCAGCCGGGTTGAACGCGATCATATTCGTCAAATCGCGGCGTCCGCCTTGCGGCATCGGTTGCGCCGCGATCCGCTGGACGAGGCCGGGTCGGGCGCGCGGGTCGAACGTGCGGTGGCTGACGTTCTGCCGTGATCGCAAACCCCGACATCGACCCCATCGAACGGTGGGGACAGGCGGCGACGGCGGCGGCCCTGCTGGCGATTGACCCCGCCGGGTTGCAGGGCCTGTGGCTGCGCGCGCGTGTCGGACCCGCGCGGGACCGTCTGGTGGCCGCCCTATTGCCGGTTCTGGACCGCCCAATTGCCCGACTGCCTTTGACCATCACCGATGACCAATTGTTCGGCGGTGTCGATCTGTCGGCGACCTTGGCTGCCGGAAAGGTTGTGCGCAGTCGCGGATTGGTGGGCCACGATCCCTTGGCGCTGGTGCTGCCGATGGCGGAACGCGCCCTGCCCGGTCTGGCCGCCCGGTTGGCGCAGGTCTTGGATGCCGGGGACGGGCATTGCCTTGTCGCGCTGGACGAAGGCGCAGAAGCCGACGAACGGCTGTCCGCCGCGCTGGCCGACCGCCTTGCCTTGCACCTGGATCTGGACGGGTTGGCCTTGGCCGATTGCCCCGATCTGGTGTTGGACCCGGTGGATATCGCCGCGGCCCGCGCGCGTCTGGCGGACGTGGTCTTGCCCCCCGAAGCGGTCACGACGGTTGTGGTCGTCGCGGCGAAGCTGGGCATTTCGTCCTTGCGGGCGCCTTTGTTGGCCTTGATGGCGGCGCGGGCTTCGGCGGCGCTGGAAGGCCATGCCACCGTGACCGAAGACGATCTGGTCACCGCGACCGAACTGGTGCTGGCGCCGCGCGCGACCCGGTTTCCCGAAGACACCGTCGAAGACGACGCGCAGCCTGACGATCCCCCGCCACCAGAACCTGACCCCCAGGAACCCACCCCGCCGGACACCGAAGCCGAAGATCCGCCGCAGCCCGACGCCCTGCCCGAGGAGGTTCTGCTGGAAGCCGCCCGCGCGATCCTGCCCGCCGATCTGTTGGCGCGTCTTGCCGCCGGGCGCACCCCGCGCGCGTCGAAATCGAACGCCGGGTCCGGCGCGGTCAAGAAGGGCAATCGCCGGGGGCGTCCGCTGCCCTCGCGCCCCGGACGGCTGGACGGGCAATCGCGCATCGACCTTGTTGCGACCTTGCGCGCCGCCGCCCCGTGGCAAACCATTCGCCGCAAGCTGACGCCCGACGCGCCGCAAAAGGTGCTGATCCGGGCCGAAGACATCCGGTTGCGGCGCTTTCAGGAAAAATCGGATCGCCTGCTGATTTTCGCGGTCGATGCCTCTGGCTCGGCGGCTTTTGCGCGATTGGCCGAAGCCAAGGGCGCGGTCGAATTGTTGCTGGGCGAAGCTTATGCGCGGCGCGATCACGTCGCCTTGGTCACCTTTCGCGGGGACCGGGCCGAGGTCTTGTTGCCGCCCACACGGTCGCTGGTGCAGACCAAGCGGCGGCTGGCCGGGTTGCCGGGGGGCGGGGGCACGCCCTTGGCGGCAGGGTTGCAAAGCGCGCTGGGTCTTGCGGACCAGTCACGCGGGCGCGGCATGACCCCGTCGATTGCCTTGCTGACCGACGGAAAGGCGAACATCACGCTGGATGGCACCGCCAACCGTCCCGCAGCGGCGGCGGATGCCGAACGCATGGCGCAAGCCTTGCGCGCGTCTTTCACCCCCGCCTTGGTCATTGATATGAGCCCGCGCCCACAGCGCCAGTTGCAAGACTTGGCGCAGACGATGGACGCGCCCTACGTGCCCTTGCCGCGCGCCGATGCCGCCCGGCTAAGTGCGGCGGTCAACGGGGCCTTGGGCACGTGATCTGGGCCGAGGAAGAAGCCGACTGGCCCAATGCCGACCACAGCCGGTTTCGCCAGCATGGGCCGCATGATTGGCATTTACAGGAACTTGGTCCGCGCGGCGCGCCAGTCCTCGTGCTGCTGCACGGGGCGGGGGCCTCTAGCCATTCCTTCGCGGGGTTGATCCCGCTTCTGGCCAAGCGGTATCGCGTTGTGGCGTTGGACATGCCCGGTCATGGGTTTACCCGCCGGGGACCCGTTGCACGGCTGCGCCTGCCGCATGTCGCGCGCGATATCGCCGCGCTGCTGGCGGCAGAAGGGATCACCCCGCAGGTCGTCATCGGCCATTCCGCGGGCGCGGCGGTCGCGTTGGAGATGACACGCCATATCGACCTGAAAGGTGTTGTTGCGTTGAACGGCGCGCTCAGCGCGTTTCAGGGGATCGCGGGCTGGTTGTTTCCAGCACTGGCCAAGCTGCTGGCCCTGAACCCCTTCACCGCGTTTTTCTTTGCCCGCACGGCCACGCCGAAGAACGTCAAACAGATGATCGAAGCGACCGGCAGCACCCTGACCGACGCGCAATTGCGCCCCTATTTCCGCTTGGTGCGCGACCGAACCCATGTCGATGGCACCTTGTCGATGATGGCGCAATGGGACCTGCGGCCCTTGGTGCAGCGCCTGCCGCAGATCGACACCCCGGTCTTGGTCTTGTCGGGCCAGAAGGATGCCGCGGTGTCGCCCGCGACCGGGAAAACGGCGGCGCGGCATTTGCCGCAGGCGGACCATATCGTGCTGCCCAAGCTGGGGCATCTGATGCATGAAGAGAACCCGCAACAGGTGCTGGACCGGATGCAGCCGTTCCTTGACCGTGTGCTAGCCGGGGTCGACCCCAAGACGTTCGCGCAGTTCGCGTAACACGGGCAGGGCGGCGCGCAGCCGATCTTCGCCAAGGTCTTGTCCAACCTCGCGCAGCACGGGGGCAATGGCCGCAATCGCGGCGTCCCGGGCATTGCGCCCCGCCGGGCTGATCGACACCAGTTTGCGGCGGGCGTCTTCCCAATCGGGCCGAATATGGATGTGGCCCGCCCATTCCAGTTTTCCCAAGGTGTTGGTCATGGCGCCCTTGGTGACATGCAGCGTGCGGGCCAATTGCGCCGGGGTGCGTTCATTTCCGATCCGCGCAAGGTGATTCAGCACGGAAAAATGGCTCAGCTCCATCCCCTTGGGCAGCGCCTTGGACAGGCGGCTGCGGGCCAGCTGTTCGACCGAGATGATCTCGCTGAAGAACGCGATGGCAAGGGGGTCGCTGTCCGATGGGGAAGTCATGGCACCAAAGAATATGGCCGCCCGCCAGAAAGGGAAGGCAGTTTTCGTCGCGTCTGGGCCACTTGGCCAAGGTCCAGATCGACAAGATACGCACCGGGCCTTTCGCCCGCATCCAGCAGGACCTTGCCCCAAGGATCAATCGCAAGGCTGTGCCCGTGGGTCTTGCGCACATGTCCGGTGCGGTTCGGGTGCGTTCCGGTCTGGGCCGGGGCCAGCACGAAGCAACCGTTTTCAATGGCCCGCGCGCGCAGCAGCGGTTCCCAATGCCC
This sequence comes from uncultured Dinoroseobacter sp., assembly GCA_964539755.1. Classification (GTDB taxonomy): domain Bacteria; phylum Pseudomonadota; class Alphaproteobacteria; order Rhodobacterales; family Rhodobacteraceae; genus Dinoroseobacter. The sequence goes on from CAZIKH010000006.1 coordinate 23,324, forward strand.
CGGACCCGTGGCTTGGGTAAAGGCGGCGGGCACGGTCAGAACATCCGCCCCGGCTTGGGCCAGATCGCGGTAAAGATGTGGAAAGCGCAGGTCATAGCAGATCGACAGACCAAAGCGGCACAGGTCGGTTTGGGCGACGACGGCCCGTTCCCCGGGGCGGTAGTTTTTCGATTCGCGGTAGGTTTCGGTGTCGGTGACCTGAACGTCGAACATGTGGATCTTGTCGTACCACGCCGCGATCTCGCCCGTCGGTGCGACAAGGAACGAGCGGTTCGCAAATCGTCCATCGGGATCGTCGGTCTTCAGACCAAGGGAGCCAATCAAAACCCAGATCCCCCGGTCACGGGCGAACCCGGACAGGGCGGCCAGCGTCGGATCGTCCTCCTGCCGGGTCAGCTGGGCGGTCTGCTGGTCCGTGCTGGAGGACAGGCAATTCGTGACCTCGGGGGTCATCACGATGTCGGCGCCTTGGTCGGCGGCCTGCGTGGCAAGGTCCAAGGCCTGGGCGATGTTTTCGGCGACCACATCGCTGCTGGTCATCTGGATCAGACCGACGCGCATGGTCAGGGCACCGCGTTCAACAGGGCGTCCAGTTTCCCGGCGCGTTCCAAGGCCATCAGGTCATCGCAGCCGCCGACATGGGTCTCGCCCACGAAGATCTGCGGCACGGTGTGGCGGCCCCGGGCGCGCGACATCATTTCCTGACGCTTGGCGGGGTCACGGGACACGTCGGTTTCGGTAAAGGACACCGATTTGGCGGTCAGCAGGCGCTTGGCCATGTGGCAGAACCCGCAGGTGGGCGAGGTATAGATATGGACGGGTTGCATGGCATCTTCCTTCTGCATCTTTTGCCCCTGCACATAGGCGACCGCGCAGCACTTGTCAGCGGCTGGCGCGAATTGGCCGGATCGGACGGAAAAAACTGATCCACAATGACAGTTGTGTTGTAAACCAAACTAGACACAGCTAGGCTTTGCTTCAGAATGACCCGACTCGACCAACACCGCATCGCCGCGCCGGATAGGGCGCCTTCCGCAACCTCGGCCATTGTCATCGGGGCCGGTCTGGGGGGCTTGGCATCCGCCATGCGCCTTGGGGCCAAAGGCTATCGGGTGACGGTGCTGGACAAGCTGGACAAGCCCGGCGGGCGCGGATCGTCGATCAGCCAAGATGGGCACCGCTTCGATCTTGGCCCGACGATCATCACCGTGCCGAAGGTCTATGAGGATCTTTGGGCGGCCTGCGGGCGCGACTTCCACAAGGATGTGGACCTGCGCCCGATGGACCCGTTCTATGAAATCCGCTGGCCGGATGGCGAAACCTTTACCGCGCGCCAATCGACCGAAGCGATGGAAGCCGAAGTTGGCCGCATTTCGCCGCGCGATGTGAAGGGCTATCGCCGGTTCATGAAGGATGCCGAACGTCGCTATGTCGTGGGGTTCGAAGGCATGCTGACCAAGCCCATGCACCGCATTTGGGAAACCTTGAAGGTGCTGCCCGAATTCGCGGTTCTGCGCGCGGATCAGTCCATCCTGACGCTGGCCAAGAAACGCGTGCGCGATCCGCGCCTGCGCATGGCGCTGTCGTTCCACCCGCTGTTTATCGGGGGTGACCCGATGAACGTGACGTCGATGTATGCGCTGGTCGGGTATCTGGAAAAGCAGTTCGGGGTGCATTACGCCATGGGCGGCGTGCAGGCGATTGCCGACGCGATGGTCAAGGTGATCGAAGATCAGGGCGGCACCGTGCGGCTGAACGAAACGGTCGCCGACATTCAGGTGGCCGATGGGGCCGCGCAAGGCGTCACGCTGAAATCCGGCGAAGCGCTGTCCGCCCCGATCGTGGTCAGCAATGCCGATGCCGGACACACCTATGCCAAGCTGATGCGCAAGCAGCCCAAACGACGTTGGAGCGACGCCAAGCTGAAACGCAGCCGTTGGTCCATGGGCCTGTTCGTCTGGTATTTCGGCACCAAGGGCACGCGGCAGATGTGGTCCGATGTGGGGCACCACACCATCCTGAGCGGGCCGCGCTATGAAGGCTTGTTGCGGGATATCTTCATCAAGGGCCGCCTTGCCAACGACATGAGCTTGTATGTCCATCGCCCGTCGCTGACCGATCCGACGGTCGCGCCAAACGGCGATGACACCTTCTATGCGCTGTCCCCCGTCCCGCATCTGGGCCATGACACGCCCGTCGATTGGGCGACCGAGGTTGAACCTTATCGCCAGAAGGTCGCGCAGGTGCTGAACGGGCTGATCCCCGGGTTCGAAGACCACATCACGACCCAGCGCATCTTTACGCCCGAAACCTTCAAGGATCGCTATCTGTCGCCCAATGGCAGCGGCTTTTCGATCGAACCGCGCATCCTGCAAAGCGCGTGGTTCCGTCCGCACAATGTCAGCGAAGAAGCCAAGGGTCTGTTCCTGACGGGTGCGGGCACCCATCCCGGGGCCGGGGTTCCCGGCGTGATCTCGTCCGCCGAGGTGATGGCCAAGATGGTCCCCGACGCCCCGGTGCCGATGCCCCAAGCCCTGCCCATGGCCGCCGAATGACCCGCGAAGCCGATCTGGACCATTGCCGCGAGGCGATCCGCCATGGATCGCTGTCCTTCCATGCCGCGTCCAAGCTGTTGCCGGCGCGGATGCGGGACCCGGCGTTGGCGCTTTATGCGTTTTGCCGGGTGGCGGATGACGCGGTTGACCTGAACACCGAAAAGGCCGCCGCCGTGCTGGCCCTGCGGGATCGGTTGGACCTGTGCTATCAAGGCACGCCGCGCAACGACCCGACGGACCGGGCCTTTACCCGGATGATCCAGGACCACGACATGCCCCGCGCCTTGCCCGAAGCCTTGCTGGAAGGCTTCGCTTGGGACGCGATGGAACGTCGCTATGACACGCTGGGCGATGTGCGGGCCTATTCCGCGCGCGTGGCCGCCGCCGTTGGCGCGATGATGACCGTCTTGATGGGCGTGCGCGATGCCGATGCCTTGGCGCGGGCCTGCGACCTTGGCGTGGCGATGCAATTGACCAACATTGCGCGCGATGTGGGCGAAGACGCCCGCGAAGGGCGTATCTATCTGCCCTTGGACGTAATGCGCGCCGAAGGGCTGGACCCCGACGCATTTCTGGCCGACCCGACGCCGTCCCCTGAACTGACCCGCGTGACCCGTCAATTGCTGGCCGAAGCGCAGCGCCTTTATACCCGCGCTGAAGCCGGGATCGCCGCGCTGCCCTTGGCGGCCCGTCCGGGGATTTATGCCGCGCGGTTGATCTATGCCGCCATCGGGAACGACCTGCGGCGGCATGGCTTTGACAATGTGAACCACCGCGCCCGGACATCGAAGGCTGAAAAACTGTCCTGGATCGCGCTGTCGGGGGTGGCGGCCTTGGGCACGCTGGTGATGCCGCGCTCTGCGGTTATCATGGCGCGTCCGCTGCCCGAAACCGCCTTTCTTGTCGAAGCCGCTGCCCCGTCGCGCGCCGCGTCCAGCTGGGGCGAAGGGCGGTCCGGCACCTTGCTGAGCCTGTTTGCCCAACTGGAAGCCCGCGACCGCGATATGCGCGGTATTTGATTTCTGCGCCGCGCGCCCCATGTCTGGGGCATGGATTGGACCGTCTTCATCGTTTTTTTCGGCGCGTGCTGCACGGCGGCAGCGACCGGATCCATGTTCCCGCCCGGGGCATGGTATGAAAGCCTGCGCAAACCGCCTTGGAACCCGCCCAATTGGCTGTTCCCGGTGGCTTGGACGGTTCTGTATATCGTCATCGCGATTGCGGCTGCGCGGATTGCGGTGCTGCAAGACAACGCCATGGCCATCGGGTTCTGGACCCTGCAGATCACGTTGAACACGCTGTGGACCCCGGTCTTCTTTGGCCTGCGCCGCATCAAGGCGGGCATGGTGATCATCGGGATGCTGTGGATCGCGGTGTTCGGCGCGATCTTCTATGCGTTCCAACTGGACCCCGTCGCGGGGTGGCTGTTGGTGCCGTATCTTGTCTGGGTCACGGTCGCGGCGTCGCTGAACGGGGCGGTCTGGTACCTGAACCCCGCCGAAGCGAACGCCCCGAAATCGCAAACGGGTTAAGGCTTAGAACCGCCAACCCGGACGGCGCGGCACCCGCACAGCCAGCATCGGCATCAGCCAAGGACCCCGGAATCGGTCCAGATCCAAGGCCTCGTGCACGCCGCGTGACCGTTCGCCGTTGATCGTGGTTTCAACGCCCGCGCGCGAATAGAACGGCGCTTCCAGCATGAATTGCACCTGACGCGGTTTGGTGCCGGGGTCCGCGCGGGTTTCCCGCCGCACCATCCAGGCGGACCGATTGAATCGGGTCACCGGCGGCGGTTCCATGGTCTGCACCGAGCCGTCCAAACCGAACTTGACCGCAAAATCCAGCGTGCTGCCATCGCGGAACTGCGCGTCATAGAAGCAGGCCGATCCGTCCGACAAAGGAAAGCGCCCCCAGCACCAATGGGAAAAATCGGCCTCCAGCGCGCGGGTGCCGAAATTGCTGTCGAAATACCCGTGCCCGGTCCATTGCCAACCGCGCTTGCGCAGATTGACTTCGATCTCGGCGGTGGGGGCGAAGGGGCGCCAGACATGGGCGCCGTCCTGCGTCAGTGGCAGTTCGACCTTGGTCAGGCCAGTGGGCTTGACCCGAATTTGCCCGACCACGCGCGACACGATCGGGTTGCTGATTTCATCGACGTCGATGATCAGCGTGTCCCCGTCCCAATGCAAAGAAGAGGGGCCGACGGTGAAGGTGTCTTCGGACTGGCGCAGGGCGGCGCGCCCGCGGTCGGTCATGGTGAAGCGTCCGCCCGGGCCATAGGTGGCGACGTTGATGCAGACATGGTTGTGCGGATCCTTGCGCCCGGACCAGCGATACCAAGGCGAAAAGACCGACCCTATGAAGGCGATGACCGAGATCGAGCGGGTGCCGCAATCGCTGACCCCATCGACATACCACCAGGCATAGCCGTCGCGTGGAACCTCGATGTTGAAGTTCGGTCGTTCAAGATCGCCTCGGCCGCGTGCTGACCGGAGAGCGTTGCCATCGGTATCCCCGCCCCCGGATGCACCCCGCCCCCGCACAGATACAGACCCGGGATCGCGCTGCGCACCTTCGGACGCTGGAACGCGGCCATCAGCCCATGTGGGCTGCGCCCGTAAAGGGATCCCTGCGACGCGGGAAACAGGCGGTCGAAGTCCTGCGGTGTCGTCAGCGCCGCCCGACCGGGCCGATCCGAGAAGTGCAGCCCCATGCGCTGCAAGCGGTCGAAGGTCCGTGTCTGACATAGCTGAAACTCCCGGTCTGGAACCGCGCCGGTTGCGGGCGGTCCGTTCATGATGATCTCGAATCGTTCGGCCCCGCTGGGCGACTGGCCGGTCCCGCGATCTTCGGCGCAGATATACAGCGTCGGGTCTTCCGGCATGCGGCCTTGCGCCAAGGGGCCGAATTCGCCGCGTGGGTCGTCGCCGAAAAAGACGTTGTGATGGGTCAGGGGCTGACCGGACGGGATGGCGGCGAAGCTCCAGACATAGGCGGACAGCGATCGCGGGCCGATCCCGGACCGGGCCACCGCCATGCGGGGTTTCTCGCCCAGAAGGCCCGTCGCCAAGGCGCGCGGATCGCCGTTGAACACGATTGCATCGGCGGGCAGGCGCGATCCGCCCCGGGTATGGACGGCGACGACGGTGTTGCCCTGCACCTCGATCCGGTCAGCATCGGTGTCGTAGTGGAAGGTGACGCCCTTGGCGCGCGCCAAGCCTTCGACGGCCCGCGCCAACTGGTGCATCCCCCCTTCCACACGCCACACACCGCCCGCTTCGGCATGCCAGATCAGCCCCAATACGGCGGGCGACCGATAGGGCGAGCCGCCGACATAGGTGGCATAGCGCCCGAACAATTGGCGCAAGCGCGGGTCGCTGAAACGGGATTTCAGGCGGCGCGCCAGCGTGGCCCAAGGCATCAAGGCGGGCATCAGGCCCGGATCGCGCAGGACGCGTTTCACCAAGTCCGGCACATCCGGTTGGGCATCGCGCATCATCGGCGCGTCAAAGGCGTGAAACAGGCGCGCCGCCTCGTCCGAGAACGCCCGAAACTGCGATTCGGCCTTCGCCCCGGCAAAATCGCGCACGGCGGCGGCGCTGGCTTCGGGGTCGGCATGCAGGTCCAGCGTGCTGCCATCCGACCACCAATGACGCGCCAGAACCGTTTCGCGGTGCAGGGTGACATGGTCCGACAGGCTCGTGCCGGCGGCGGCGAACAGGTCTTCGAAGACCGGGCGCATCGTCATGACGGTCGGTCCCGCATCAACAGGACCCACCGCGCTGGGAAGGGTGCGCATCTTGCCGCCGGGTGCGGCGGCGCGGTCCAGAACGGTGACGTCAAAGCCCGCACAGGCAAGGCGCAGCGCGGCGGACAACCCCCCGATCCCGGCCCCGATCACCACGATCCGGTCCGATCTGTTCTGACGACTCGACATATCCGGTCCTTCTGTCTGGCCAAGAGTATTGACACAAAGTCGCAATGTGTCCAGTCTAGTTTACACATGTGGCGTCACGATGATGCGACACACCACGACCGGAGAATGCCATGCCCCTAAAGCAGCGGATCGAGACCACGCTGGAAACTGCCATCCGACGGGGTCAGGCGGGCCGCACGCCGCCGAAACTGGCCAGCGCATTGTCCTATGCCGTCACCCCCGGTGGCGCCCGCATCCGGCCCACGATTTGTCTTTCGGTGGCAATGGCTTGCGGCGATGACCGCCCGGCTTTGTCGAACGCCGCCGCCGCGTCGATCGAACTGATCCATTGCGCCAGCTTGGTGCATGACGACATGCCCTGTTTTGACGATGCCGACACCCGGCGTGGCAAGCCCACGGTGCATGTCGCCTATTCCGAACCGCTGGCGCTGTTGACCGGCGACTCGCTGATCGTGATGGGGTTCGATGTGCTGGCCGAGGCGGCGGAAAACGATTGCGCGCGCGGTCTGAAGCTGGTGCGCGAACTGGCCTATTTCACCGGGATGCCGGGCGGCATTTGCGCAGGACAAGGCTGGGAAAGCGAATCCAGCGTCGATCTGTCGGCCTATCATCAGGCCAAGACCGGTGCCTTGTTCACCGCCGCCACCCGCATGGGGGCCCTGTCCGCCGGGGAAGACCCCGAAGCCTGGACAGAACTGGGCGCGCGCATTGGCGAAGCGTTTCAGGTCGCCGATGACCTGCGCGATGCGCTTTATGACAGCGAAACGCTGGGCAAGCCTGCGGGCCAAGACGAAATCCATGCCCGCCCCAGCGCGGTGCAGACCTATGGGGTGCAAGGCGCGATCCGGCATCTGAAAGACATTCTGGGCGGGGCGATTGCGTCGATCCCGTCCTGCCCGGGCGAAGCGGCCTTGGCGGAAATGGTGCGCAAGCAGGCCGAACGCCTGACCCCGGTTGCCCCCAGCGTTGCGCGGGGCGTGTGATGCAGGCCCAGTCCGGTTATCGCCCCTATCGCCGCTTCGGCTTCTTGCCGAATCGGGATGATTTCTACCGCTGGTGGGTCGATCTTGTCGGCTCGCCCCGGTTCCAAAGCTGGTCGGCGGCGTTTCCGTTGACCCGGCCCATGGTCCGTCGCGATGGCGAAAAGCTGTTCGATCTGGTGGCCGGGTTCGTCCACAGCCAAGTCCTGAGTGCGTTTGTCCAGTTGGATCTGGCCGAGGCGTTGAAGACCGAACCTTTGCCGGTTTGGAAGCTGGCCGCCCGCACCGGGCTGGAACTGCGCCAGATGGAGGTCCTGTGCCAAGCCGCCACCGCGTTGGGGCTGATGAAGCGCCGCCGCGACGGGACCTATGCGCTGGGCCGTCTTGGCGCGGCCTTGCCGGGGGTTCCGGGCCTGTCGCAGATGATCGCGCATCACGATGTGCTCTACCGCGATCTGGAAGACCCGGTGCGGTTCTTCAAGGCGGAAGGCGAAACCGAACTGGCCCGGTTCTGGCCCTATGTCTTTGGCACCGAGGGGTCGAATGACCCGGAAACCGCCGAAACCTACTCCAAGCTGATGGCGGATAGCCAAGGCTTGGTCGCCGAAGAAACCTTGCGCACCGTCCGGTTGGACGGGATTCGCAAGCTGGCCGATGTGGGGGGCGGGACGGGTGCCTTCTTGCGCGCCGTGGCCGATCATGCCCCACAGATCGAATTGACGCTGTTCGACCTGCCTGCGGTTGTGGCCAAGGCGGATGTGCCCGAAGACGCCCGGATCGTGCCCGGCAGTTTCCGCGAAGATGCCCTGCCCGACGATGTCGACGCGATTTCGCTGGTGCGGGTGCTGTACGATCACGCCGACAAGACCGTCGCGGGCTTGCTGTCCAAGGTCTATGCCGCGCTGCCCCCCGGGGGGCGTCTGATCGTGTCCGAACCGATGGCCGGCGGGGATCGCCCGACGCGCGCCGGGGACGCCTATTTCGCGCTTTACACGATGGCCATGCAGACCGGGCGCACGCGTTCGGCTGCGGAAATCATGGCGCATCTGCAGACGGCGGGCTTTGCCAATATTCGCCATCTGCCCACCCATCGGCCTTTCGTCACCGGCGTGGTGACGGCCGAGAAGCCTGTGCTGCACGCATAGGATGAAAATCTGTCGCACTGTCTAATTAAGTTGACACATTAAGCTGTCACCTTAGAATGACATACAGAGTGTAAGACTGACTGAGTCTCTCAGACCGGGACCAGACAGAGGACGAAACGACATGCAGACCACTGCCATTGTATTGACGGGGCCAAAGCAACTGGGGTTGCAAACCGTTGATCTTCAAGCCCCTTCCGCGACCGACATCGTTGTTCGGATCGACCATTCCGGCATTTCCACCGGAACCGAAAAACTGTTCTGGACCGGGGACATGCCGCCGTTTCCGGGGTTCGGCTTCCCCTTGATCCCCGGCTACGAAGCCGCGGGCGAGGTGATCGAAGCCGGGGCAGACACGTCCTACAAGCCGGGGGACCGGGTCTTTGTGCCCGGCGCGACCTGCTTTGGCGACATCAAGGGTCTGTTCGGCGGGGCCGCGCACCATCTGGTCAGCGATGCCGCCCGCGCCATCAAGATCGACCCCGCCCTGAAAGCCGAAGGCGCATTGCTGGCCTTGGCCGCAACCGCACGGCACGCCATTGCGGGCCTGAACACCGAAATGCCCGATCTGATTGTCGGACACGGGGTTCTGGGCCGCTTGCTGGCCCGCTTGACCATCGCAGCGGGTGCGCCCGCGCCGACGGTTTGGGAAATCGACGAAACCCGCATGGGCGGCGCGATGGGGTATCAGGTCAAGCATCCCGACCATGACGACAAGCGCGACTATCGCGCGATTTACGACGCATCCGGCAATGGCGGGCTTCTGAACAGCCTGATCATGCGGTTGCAGAAAGGTGGCGAGATCGTTCTGGCCGGGTTCTATCCCGAGCCGCTCAGCTTCGCCTTCCCGCCGGCCTTCATGAAGGAAGCCCGGTTCCGTGTCGCCGCCGAATGGCAGCGCGACGACCTGATCGCCACGAATGCCCTGCTGGAAAGCGGTGCGCTGTCTCTCGATGGCCTGATCACCCACACGGTTGAGGCCGGACAAGCGGAGAGTGCGTATCAGACCGCGTTCGAAGACCCCGCCTGCCTCAAGATGATTTTGACCTGGGAGGGTCAGGCATGAACGAGATCCCGAACCTGAAAGACTTCGACCAGCGCCTGCGCGACGAGGCCGCCGAAGAACCGACCTTGGAAGTCCCCCAGGGCGAGCCCACGAAGAAAACCCAGATCATTGCGATCTATGGCAAGGGCGGGATCGGCAAATCCTTCACGCTCGCCAATCTGAGCCACATGATGGCCGAGCAGGGCAAGCGCGTTCTGCTGATTGGCTGCGACCCGAAAT
>CAZIKH010000007.1:0-31655 GCA_964539755.1 uncultured Dinoroseobacter sp.
CTTGGTCCAAGGCGTCCAGCAAGGCCGCGACGAAGGCGGCGCGCCGGGCGGGGGCCCCATCGGCAAGCCGGGTTCGGATGGGCGTGGGTCGGACAAGCGCGATGGCCTCTGCCAGCCCCTGTGGGTCATCGACATCGAAATACCGGGCGTTGGACCCGGCTTGTTCGCGGTGGATCGGCAGGTCGGACAGCAGAAGCGGCACACCCAGCGCCAAGGCTTCTTCCACGGTCGAGGCCCGTCCTTCGAATCTGGATGGATTGATCACAGCCCCGCAGGCCTGAAACAGACTTATCACATCCGCCCGTGGCAGGGCCCCAAGGTCGCGCACGCACCCGCGCGCTGTCAGGTCGGCGATTTGTGCGTCCAGCGCGGCATGCTGCCCCGGACCGCGATGATCGAACCGCGCCCCCGACAGAACCAGTTGGCCTTGCCAGCCTTGCGCCGCCAGCCGGGCGACGGCGGTCAGGGCCAAGGCGTGATTCTTGTGGTGCCAGAACTGGTTCGGCAGATAGGCAAAGCCCGGACGCAGCCGATGTCGCGTCAGGACGTCTTGAACGCGCTGGGCGCTTTGCAGCGTCAAGGTCGGCGTGAAGGGGACCACATGCACCGGGGCGTTGCCATAGGGGGGCGGCAGGGATCGCAGCGTGCTGCGGGCGTCTTGGCTGGACAACAGGATCGCATCGCTGCTGCGGATGCACAGCCGATAAAGACCTTCGCGCAAGCCGCGCCGCGCCCATGTGAACTGGTCCGGCAACCCGCGATGCTGAAAATCGGGCAGCCATGTCAAAAGGCGCATCCCCGGCGGACGCCCGATGAATTGTGTTGGCGAAACAAGCGTGGCGATCCCTGCCTTGCGAAACCGGTCGGTCAGCGATGGGATATGTCCGCGCCACGCGATTTGGGCCAGCCGGGCGGGGCGGCGCAGGGACTGCAACTCTGGGCAGGGCAGGGCCTGCACTGCGGGATCATCCAGCAAAGGGGCCACCGGGCCGGGCAGCGGGCCCGGCGCATGGCACAGCCAAACCTGTGGGGTTCGACCGCCTGCGCGCTGCCCTTCAAGATAGGCGCTGACCAGATTGAACAGGTAGCCTTGCCCGCCCAACCAACGGTGTTCGGGCGGCAAGATGAATCCGATAGGGGGGGACATGATGCAGCCTCCGATACCATGCGACGGTTTCGTCGAAGCGAAACGGGAAGGGATGCGGCGCGCGCAAGCCCGTGCTTTGCAAGCGGGTGATGTCGGCGACCAGCGACGCCGGATCGCCGGGTGCGCGCAGGCCCGAGAATCGCAGCGCGGGCTTGAACCCCAAGTCCGGCGCCCAGTGTTTCAGGAAGGTGCGGACCGCTTCGCCGACGGTCACGCCCCGCCCGGACCCAAGGTTTACGGGCCGCATCGGCGCGGTGAACAGCGCCGGTTGATGCGCCAGCGCGACCAGAACCCGGGCGACTTCGTCGACATGGCACCAATCGCGCAATTCCGCGCCTGTGCCCATCAGGGCAATCTGCGGATCGCCCGCCGCAACCTTGCGCGCCAGATCCCAGAACAGCTGCTTTTGCAGCCCCGCCCCATAGACCGAGAAGATGCGCACCGCCAGACAGCGCAGGCCGGATATTTGCGCCTCGCTTCGGGCGAGGTCTTCGACCATCGACTTGTGCCAGCCATAGGGCGAGGTCGGGCACCGCGCCGCGTCTTCCCGCAAACCGGGTCCATGGTTGGCCCCATAAACGGCTGCCGAACTGGCCAGCACCACCTTGGCTTCGGGCGCGTTCTGCCCCAGCCAGCGCAGGAAAGCCGATGCGCCATCGACCGTGTCGCGGAAATCCTTGCGCGGATCGGCCAGCGACTGACCGACCGAGGCCCCCGCTGCAAGGTGAAACACGATGTCGGGACCGGCCCCCGTGCTGCGCAAGGCGGCGTCGAACCCGGCGGTGGTGAATGGCCCTGATGCGCCGCGCGACCCCGGTCCTGCGCCGCTGTCATGGGGCAGCCCGCGTCCCAGCCGGACAAGCCGGTCCGCTGGGTGGCTGCGCTGGATTTCGCGGCAGACCGCTTGCCCCAGAAACCCGGCCGCGCCCGTGACCCAGACGATTTGACCGCCGCAAGACCCATGGGCGGTCATGCGGGCACCCTTTCGGTCGCGCGGCTGCGCGCATAGCCCAGTTGCGCCAAGGCCGTTCCCGCATAGTGGTCGAACATCTGTTCGGCTTCGGCGCTGAAGACGGTTTTCCAATCGCCCACGATTCCCTTGCGCAGGAACGCGTCGGGTTTGGCTTGGCCGGGCGCACGGCCCTGGCTGTGCGCGGCAAAGCGATGGGTGTGGATGACGTCGGACAGGCGTTGGTCGGATATCGGCGGGGCCTTCAGATGGGTCAGGGCCTTGCGCAGGGTCGTGTGGGGATCGAAGTGCAAGTCTTCATAGCGCAGCACGCAGGCCTTGGGGTGGCGGACCCAAGCCGTCACGAAGGTGGTCCAAGTGAACCTTGGGTATATCGGGCGTTCGAAGCAGTCGCGGATAAAGCGCGGCATGTCGGCGCGCACCGCGGCGGGGCTGTCGGGGGCGGTCGGGCGGAACCGTTGGGTCAACCGCCGGGTGCGCGGGTCGCGCAGGAAATAGACGTGATGATACAGCGACACCAAGACATCGCGCCCATCCCGCATCAGCACCAAGGGCGCCGATCCGGTCAGCGCGCCCGGCAGATGGTGTTTGTGCACGATATAGCGGCGCGCAACGGGCATCTGGTGGCGCAAGAACGGCACCCCGGTCAGGTCCGCCAGCATCCGGCCCAGCCACGTGCCGCCCGATTTCGGGAATTCGGTCAGCACGGTCGCCCCGACCATTGGGCGCACGGCAAGGTCCAGGGCGTGGCGTTGCACGCTGTTCAACTGCGGCATCAGCATCCGCTGCCCTGACCCGGCTGTGTGTGCTGCGATATCATGCGATCCTTAATCCCGCTGCGGTGGGACGGTGTTGGAACAACGCCAGCGGGATCGCCACCAGAAGGGCCAGCATCAAGACCTTGATCCCGTGTTCCAGACCGTACCAGAACAGACGGAAACAAACCGTAAACAGAACCAGTGCCAGAAACTGCCCGACCATGCCGGACGCTGCGCCTGTCAGGGGTGCGAGGCTGCGCAGCGCCGCGCGATAGGCCCAGATCAGCCCGCCGACAAAGATCAGCACCCCCAGCCCCGCCGCGTTCAGATAGGGTTCGGTCAGGTAGAATTCGCCGCCGATCAATCGGGTTTGGTCCGCCACCAGATCATAGGCGCGCGGGGGGCGATCCGGGGCGAAAAACTTGGGCGGCAGGCGCTGGATCAGATGCAGATAGGTCTGTCCGAATTGCAGATCAATCTCGCCATGGCGCAGGGCATTCAGGCCATAGGCATAGGTATTGAAGACATTCTCGACGCCGCCGGGCCAACTGACGAAGTCGCGCGACAGATAGGCCAGCAGGCCTGCCAAGGTCCGGACATACCCGACCAGCGCCAACAGACCGATGGTCGCCGCCGCCAGCGCCAGCCGCAAGGCCACCGGCACACGCGCGCCCAGGCTGACATAGATCAGCAGCAGCAGACCTGCCGCCTCGATCCGGCTGGCCGACAGGATTTGCCAAGACACGCAAAGAACCGCGACGACGACAAAGCCAAGAAGACCCCATAGCCGCAGGCGCGCCCCCAAGTGCGGTTGGGCCAGAACGAGGCGCAGCGCCATCGTCGCCAAGGCCCCGAATACGAAGACCAGCCCGGAGGCGATGTTCCAGACGTCGTCGCGCGCAGCCTTGAGATCGCGGTAGCCGATTTCGCCCAAGCGCCGCAGACTGGGCGGGGCGTCCCATGCGCTGGCCAAAAGCAACCCCAAGACCGCCAGCCCAAACAGCAAGAGGGCCCCGTGCGGCGACAGGGCGCGCGCGCCTGATTGTGACACCGGGCCGATCCGCGTCGTTGGCAGGTGCAGGGCCAGCAGGCAGCTTGCGCTGGCCCCCAGCAGGACCGGCACGGTGATCGCTTGGGGCGATTGATACGTCCGGGTCCCTGACGCAAACGCGTCATAGCCCAGAACATCCAAGCTGAGCAGCGGGGCGGCGACGGGATAGGCGGACAGCAGGAACAGCCACAGCGCGGGACTAAGGTCGGTTGCCCCGCGCAGGGCCAGTATCACCCCGCCCATCCCCAAGATCCCCCAGGCCGCATGACGCCAGTCCGCCGGGGGATCGACCCCCAGCATCCAGATCCAAGGCAGGAACAGGATGCCCAAAACCAGTCCCAAGGTCAGGGCCACGACAAGGCGGGCCTGACCTGTCATGGCCACTGTCCCGCGACCGGCAGGCAAAGCGCGCGCACCAGCATTGCCGAAGTCCAATGCAGATCGGTTTGCCAGCGCAAATCCGGCGCGATGGCTACTGGCCCTTGGTCGGATCGGTTCGGATTGCCGGAAAACCCAATACCGGGCCTGCGATGAAAGACCCGGTGCTGCAAGCCTTGCAGGTCGCGGGCGGGCACGGTCATTCCAAGCGCTGAAAGGGTGCTTTGGATCGCCGCTGCCGGATACTGTGCGAAGGTTTCATAGCGCAGCAACGCATAAGGACCCGTCATGGCCAGCCGGGCACAGGCGCGGTTGCGCAAGGTCCAGCGCAGCGCGACCTTGGCGGCCGATTGTTCGCGCATCTGGAAGGTCGCGCCACCGGCCCCGGTTGCGGCCTTGGGGCGGGACCGCGCATGGGCAACCGCGCGTGGGTCCCGCACAAGGTGCAGAACACGCAGGTCGATCTGGTCCGATCCTTGCAGAAGCCGGGCGTGAAACGGCACCTTTCCTGTATCGACCAGCACTTTGGCCTGCAGGCCGCGGGCCAGATCGGCATACAGAACCTCGAAATCGCGGCGATAGGCTTGCCCGGCCTCGGACCGCATGATCCGACCCATCCAATGCCGGTTTCGCCGAATCCAGTCCGTGCGGGCGGCACGTGTTGTCAGGCTGGTGGCCGGGTCGGCCCGGGTCAGGGCTGCCAGCGCCGACGTCCATGCAGGGTGGTCCCGAAACGGCACACCATCTGCGCAGGGCCAGTTTTCCTGAACGCCCCGTGTCCAGATGTGATGCGTTTCGCCCAAGGCGGCAAAGCCGGGCAGGCTGCCCAAAACGTCCCCCAGCAGGGTCGATCCGCTGCGGCCCAGCCCCGCAATGTACAGAACGACCGGGCGGTTTGTCGTCGCGCTGCCCGCGTTACAGGTCGATTTCGACGACGCCGTCGGCGGCGGCGGCACGCGACTGGCACAGGATGATTGCGGTTTCGCGCTGGGCCTTGGACAGGACAAAATCGCGGTGCTCCACCTCGCCAGAGACCAGACCGCATTTGCAGACACCGCAAATGCCATCGGCACATTTCACATCGACGGCGACACCATGCGCCGCCAGCACGTCGGTCGCGGACTTGTCCGCCGGCACGTGCAATTCGCGGCCATCTTTCAGGCGAAGGGTGAAAGGGTGATTAACGTAGTCAGGGGTTTCTGGGACCGAGAAGTATTCAAGGTGCCGTGCTTCGTCGGGAAAGCCCGCGCGTTCGGCGGCTTGCAGCACGCTGGTCATATAGGCGTCCGGACCGCAGGTATAGACATGAACCCCCGGCGCATAGCGCCCCAAGATCGCGTCCAGATCGGCACGCGTGCCTTCGTCCGAGACGTGCAGGTGGACCTTGTCGGCCCATGGCATGGACGCCAAATCCTGAAGGAAACCAGCGCCTTGGCGGGATCGCGTGGAATAGTGCAGCTGAAAATCGGCCCCCAAGGCATGCAACCGATGCGCCATCGCGATCATCGGCGTGATCCCGATGCCCCCGCCCATCAGAAAGCTCTTGGTGGCGTCTTCGACCAAGGGAAAATGATTGATCGGTTTCGAGACGAAAATTCTGCGGCCTTCGCTGAAAATTCGATGCATTAGCTTCGATCCGCCGCGCCCGGCGTCTTCGCGCAGCACGCCGATCTGGTACTTGGACCGATCCGCCGGGTCGCCCGACATCGAATACTGGCGCAGGAATTCAGGGGCCACGACGATATCCAGATGCGCGCCTGCCGTCCATTCGGGCAGATCATTGCCGTCAGGCCTGCGGAATTCGTACTTGGTGACATCGGGCGTCATGGCTTCGACCTTGGTCACGACCACCTGAATGACCGGGCTTTCGGCATCGTTGGTGTAGCGGTGCAGATGGCTGCTGTCGCCTTTCGCCAATCGGTCCTTATAGGCCTCGGCGGTGATCATGGCTTGATACGCCTCGATCCCGGCTTCGCGGTCCATCGGGAATGGATAGGGATAGGGGTGCGGGGCCAGCGGGGCGGGATAGACCGCCAAGGTCTGATCTTCGTAGCGCAGATCGAGGTCCTTTTGCAGGTCGCGCGCGTTGACCGGGTGCCGCGTCGGGGCATAGCCGCCGTCTTCCTGCACTTCCAGATCCCACCACCATTTCTTGACCGGGTTCAGCCCGCCATTGCCGACGGCATCGTCCAGTTTCGCCAGCAGGGGTGCGGCGGCGGGCAGGTTCATCGCAGCCCAGCGGAACGGTTTTTCCGCAAACAGACCTTCCAGGTTCCAAGGGCAGGTCTTCATGCAGCGCCCGCACATCGCCCCGCCCAGCGTGCCGATCCGGTAGGTGGCGCATTTCTGGCTGTCGGATTTCCAGATCTCGTAGCCGTTGAACATCAGTTTCGGCCCGGCGGTGATCGCGCCGGAGGGGCATTCGCGCGCACATTTGTTGCAGGCTTCGCAGAATTTCTGCATGCCAAAGTCGATCGGCTGGTCATGGGCCAGCGGCATGTCGGTGGTCACGACGCCGGATTTCAGGCGCGGCCCAAGGAAAGGGTTCAGGATGACCTCGCCAATGCGGCTGACCTCGCCCAGACCGGACAGCAGCAACAAGGGCGGTTGCAGGACCTCGCCATCCAGCACGGTGTGGGCCTTGGCGGAATAGCCAAGGTTGCGGATCTGCTGCGCGATCACGCCGCCCAGAAGCGAAAACCGCAGATAGGCGCGCATGGATTGCGCGACGCTGATCCAGTCGTCGCCGGACGCCCCTTCCATCGTTTCATAGCCTTGGTCGATGATCATGCTGATCGCCTGATCATGCGGCGGGTCGATGGGATCGCCGCGCGCATCATGGCTGTACCAGGTCCAATCCGGGCAGCGCGAAATGCCGACCGCATCGACCCCCAGAAAATAGCTGGTGGCCTTGATCGCATCGGCATGGGCTTGGGGATCGGGCTTTGCGCGCGGGTTGGCCGGGGCGCCATCTTGCAGCAGGACGAAGGCCCCCAGCATCCGACGCTGCGCGGCGGAGGGGGCTGCCTTGCGCACGTAGTAGCCGCCTTTCGCACCTTCCTGAACGGCCTTTCCCATGTCGCCGAATTGCGCGCGCGCGAACATGTCGGTGCGTTTGGGAACGCGGGCGACATTGGCTTCGTCGATATAGGTGGTCGGTTCGTCAACGCGTTTCAGCGTCTCGAACGGGTGCGGTCCATCGCGAAACTTGCGCCGCGCAAAGGGGTCCCCGTTCAGGGCCGATTTCGCAAAGCCTGCCCCGACCCACCACGCGGGACCCTTGGTCTTGAACCACGGTTGCTGGGCCAGGGGGACCAAGGGGGCGTCCACGGCAAGGTCCATCGTGGTTGTCACCACGGCCACGCCGAACCGGGTGCCGAGATAGGGATTCACCAATTGGCCGCCTTCGACCGTGGCCAGACCGGCGGCAACGGTGCATTGGTTCAGATCGACATCCGAACTGGTGGCGGTATGGGCCTTGGCGTCCCAGCCCAACAGGCGGATGTAATTGGCCAGAACCACGGCGGTTTCGCTGGCGCGCAGGCAGGCGCGGTGGGTCTGGGCATCGTCCAGCCAGTCGCACCCGACCTCGCCCCGGTCCGGGTCGCGGGGCATGGCGTAGAGAAAGACCAACGCATGCCGATGCCCGACAATCGTGCTGGGCGGGGCGGACATCGAGTCCTTCAGATCGGCCATGATCAGGTCGATCCCGGCGGCCAATGTCTTGGTCTGTCGGGTGCGCAGCGCCTCGGCAAGGCGGTCGATATCGGGGTTGCGATAGGGTTGGTCCAACAGCGCCGTATCCGGCAAGGGACCAATCCCGACCATGGACGCATCGCTGAAATACCCGAAGGCCTTCAGGTGATTGGCCCGTTCCGCAGGGTCATCCGGGATGACGGACCGGGCCTTGTTGACCAGACCATCGCGGATTGCGTCCATCATGGCCTGATATTCGCCCATCGCGTTGACGATGCTATGGGGGGTGCCGGGACGCTGAAACGACAGGGGACGGCTGGCGGGCACCGCTGTCAGGTCTGGCATCGGCCCGCGCGCCAGGCGTTCCAAGGGGTAGGGCCCAAGATGCACCGGGCGTTTCGCGTCCGAGAAGAACCGCACGCCCATCAGTACGGCAGCCCGACATAGTTTTCCGCCAATGCGGTTTGTGCCGCGACGGAGGTTTCCAGATAGGCCAGTTCCGCTTCCTGCATGTTCTGGTCAAAGGCGGTCTGCGTGGGAAAGCGGTGCAAGGTCGACGTCATCCACCACGAGAACCGCGACGCCTTCCAAACCCGCGCCAAGGCGTTTTGGGAATACTGGGCAACGCCGTCGTCGCCGTCGCCCGCGTAGAGCGCGATCAGCGCCTCGGACAGGTAGTGCACGTCGCTGGCGGCAAGGTTCAGACCCTTGGCCCCCGTGGGCGGCACGATATGGGCCGCATCCCCGACCAGAAACAGCCGCCCCCAGCGCATCGGTTCGGCGATGAAGCTGCGCAAGGGCGCGATGGATTTTTCGATGCTGGGTCCGGTGATCATGCGGTCTGCGGCGTCGGCGGGCAGGCGGCGGCGCAATTCGTCCCAGAAGGCGTCATCGGTCCATTTGTCCAAGGGGTCATCGACCGGCGCCTGCACATAGTAACGCGACAGGTTTTCGTTTCGCATCGAACACAAGGCAAAGCCGCGTTCGTGGTTCGCATAGATCAGTTCGTGATCCACCGGGGGGGTTTCCGACAGGATGCCCAACCAGCCGAAGGGATAGACCTTTTCGTATTCG
Source organism: uncultured Dinoroseobacter sp. (assembly GCA_964539755.1). Lineage (GTDB taxonomy): Bacteria > Pseudomonadota > Alphaproteobacteria > Rhodobacterales > Rhodobacteraceae > Dinoroseobacter. Next base: position 9,075 of record CAZIKH010000007.1, read on the forward strand.
CGCAGCACGGTTGCCGGGATCGACTTGCGGCTGACGCCGTGAAACCCGTCGCATCCGGCAATCCAGTCGCAGTCAATGCGCTGTTCGGTGCCATCCTTGGTGAAGGTGACATAGGGCGCGTCGGTGTCGGCATCGTGGATCGTTGTGCCGTCGACCTCGTGCAGGATAACCCCGCCCAGCGTGTCGCGGGCCTCATACAGGTCCTTTGTCACCTCGGTCTGGCCATAGACCATCACCGATTGGCCAACCAACCCCTGAAAGTCGATCCGGAACTGACGCCCGGCGGCGGCCAGACGCGTGCCGGTATGGACAAACCCTTCGCGGTCCATACGCGCGCCCGCCTGTGCCTTGCGCAGCAGATCGCACAGACCTGTTTCCAGAACCCCGGCCCGAATGCGCGACAGGACATAGGCGCGCGATTTGCGTTCCAGCACGATCGTGTCGATGCCTTGCAGATGCAACAACTGGCTCAGCAGCAACCCGGATGGTCCACCGCCGATGATGCAAACCTGTGTGCGCATGATCTGTCCTCTCCCCTATTCTGGATCATATCGCGCATGGCAGGGCGATTTCTGCGCCTGAACGGTGCAAAGTCTGGTACATATCGCGCATGAATACACCATTTCCCCAGATTCCCGTCTTCGATCTCTATGGCGAGGCGGATGGCCTGCCGGACCTGCTGCATGTCGAAGATATTCGCGACCGTGCCGGTCCCTTGAACTGGACGATCCGGGTGCATCGGCATCCCGCGCTGGTGCAGGTGTTGTGGATCGGGGCCGGGGGCGGAACCGCGCATATCGACGGAACCCCGCATCGGCTGGGCGCGGGCACCTGCGTTTACATTCCCCGCCTGTGTCCGCACGGGTTCCAGTTCGATGAAGGGTGTGAAGGGCTGGTTCTGACCCTGCCGATGGCGACGGTGACGCGGGCCTTGCGCGCGGCCAGTCCGCCGGAATTGGGGGTTCCGCGCATTCTGCCATCGGGACCGGGCTTGCGGGACTTGCTGCACCTGTTGGTGCGCGAACACCGTCGCAGCGATCCCTATCGGTCGGATTTCCTGACCGGCTTGGTGGGCCTGATCCTGTTATGGGTCGCGCGCCGTGCGGGCGGGCAAACCGATGCCCCCCCACGAGGGCCCTATGACGCCTTGGTGGGGCGGTTCCTTGATCTGTTGGAAGACAGGTTCCGCACCGACCATGAGGTCGCGGCCTATGCCGCCCGCTTGTTCAAGACGCCGTCGCATCTGAATAGGGCCTGCAATCAGGTTCTGGGCAAGTCGGCTTCGGCCCTGATCCGCGAACGTCTGATGCTGGAGGCGCGGCGCGAACTGGCCTATTCGGCGCGTCCCGTTGCCGATATCGCCTACAGCTTGGGCTATGCCGATCCGGCCTATTTCACCCGCGTGTTCCGCAAGGACCTAGGCCAGACCCCGCGCGCGTTTCGGCTGCGGGTGAATGGCTGAGCCTAGCGTTGCGCGGTTTCCCAGTCGGGATGCGTCCAAGGCTGGGCGGGGTCGGCAGGCAGGCGTCGGCCTAGAATGTGATCGGCGGCCTTTTCGCCGACCATGATCGACGGCCCGTTCAGGTTGCCATTGGGAATGCGCGGAAAGATGGAACTGTCCGCCACGCGCAACCGGTCCACCCCGATCACGCGACACTCTGGGTCGACCACCGCCATGGAATCGTCCGCTGCGCCCATCTTGCAGGTGCCGCAGGGATGATAGGCGCTTTCCGCATGGTCGCGGATGAAGTCGTCCAGATCGGCATCTGACTGCACCGCCACGCCCGGCTGAATCTCGGCCCCCGCATAGGGGGCGAAGGCGGGTTGGGTGAACAACTCGCGGGTCAGGCGGATGGCTTGGCGAAAGTCGATCCAGTCCTGTTCGTGGCTCATGTAATTGAACCGGATGACCGGGTCCGTTTGCGGGCGATTGTCCCGCAAGGTGACCGCCCCGCGCGAGGGGCTGCGCATCGGGCCCACATGGGCTTGGAACCCATGGCCTTCGGCGGCGGTCTGGCCGTCATAGCGCACGGCGATCGGCAAGAAGTGAAACTGGATGTCGGGGTACTTGACCCCGGCCCGGGACCGGACAAACCCGCAGCTTTCGAATTGGTTCGATGCCCCAAGACCGGTGCGGGTGAACAGCCATTGCGCGCCGATGGTCGCTTTGCCCAACAGGTTCCAATAGCGATACAGGCTGACCGGCTTGGTCGCAGCCATCTGGATATAAAGCTCCAGATGATCTTGCAGGTTCTGCCCGACGCCGGGGCGATCCAGTCTTGGGACGATGCCGTGGTCTGCCAAGTGTCGCGCCGGGCCAATGCCCGACAGCATCAACAGCTTGGGCGAGTTGATGGCCGAGGCAGCCAAGATCACTTCGCGTGTCGCATGCAGGGTTTCGATCTTGCCATAGCGGTCGATCTCGACCCCTGTGGCGCGTCCGTCTTCGATCACGATCCGGCGCGCCAAGGCCCGTATCAAGGTGCAGGTGTCCCGCCGCAAGGCCGGCTTCAGATAGGCGTTCGCGGCAGACCAGCGCTGGCCCTTGTAGATCGTGGCTTCGAACGGACCAAAGCCTTCCTGCTGCGCACCGTTATAGTCCGGGGTGACTGGATACCCGGCCTCGGCCCCAGCTTGGATGAAGGCTTGCACCAAGGGGTTGCGGCGCGGTCCGCGCGTGATGTGCAAAGGGCCGCTTTGGCCACGCCAACTGGCATCGCCTTCGCCATGCCAGGTTTCCATCCGCTTGAAATAGGGCAGCACGTCGGCATAGGCCCAGCCATGGGCACCGGTTTCCGCCCAATGATCGAAATCTTCGGCATGGCCGCGCACATAGACCATGCCGTTGATCGATGAACTGCCGCCGATCACCTTGCCCCGGGGGCAGGCCAAGCGGCGGCCATTCAGATGCGGTTCGGGTTCGGTGCGATAGCCCCAATCATACCGCGCCATGTTCATCGGATAGGACAGCGCGGCGGGCATTTGAATGAACGGACCCGCATCGGTGCCGCCATATTCGATGACGATGACGGAATGCCCAGCCTCGGACAGGCGATAGGCAAGGGCGCATCCGGCGGACCCCGCCCCCACGATCACATAATCGGCGCGCATGGGTCAGTATGGTGCCTCGACATCGCCCATCCGCACATAGACGGATTTGACTTGGCTATAGTGGTGGATGGCCTCTTTCGAGTTTTCGCGCCCGACCCCGCTGGCCTTGGTGCCGCCGAACGGGGCTTCGACCGGGGCATCGTTGTAGGAATTGATGAAGCAGGACCCGGCCTGCATCTGCGCGATGACCCGGTGCGCGCGGGTCAGATCGCGGGTAAAGACCCCGGCGGACAAGCCGAATTCCGTCGCATTGGCCCGGGCAACCGCTTCGGCTTCGTCGCGGAAGGTCAGAACCGACAGAACGGGGCCGAAGATCTCTTCGCGGGCGATGGTCATGTCGTCGGTGACATCGGCAAAGACGGTTGGTTCCAGAAAGAAGCCGTCGCGATCCAAGCGCTTGCCGCCCGTGACAAGGGTGGCGCCTTCGTCCAGCCCGATCTGGATATAGCGTTGCACGATGTCCAGCTGTGCTTGGCTGACCATCGGGCCGAAATTGGTGGCTTCGTCCAGTGGGTCGCCAATGGTCGCTTGGGCCAGACGGTCGGTCAGGCGGGCCAGAAAGGCGTCTTTGATTCCGTCCTGCACGAAAACGCGGGTGCCGTTCGAACAGACCTGCCCCGAGGAATAGAAGTTGCCCAAGATCGCCCCGCCGACCGCATTGTCCAGATCGGCATCGTCGAAGATCAGCAAAGGGGACTTGCCGCCCAGTTCCATGGTCACATGCTTCATGTCGCTGGCCGCACTTGCATAGATCTTGCGCCCCGTCGGCACCGATCCGGTCAGACTGACCTTGGCGACACGCGGATCGGCCACCAAGGGGGCCCCGACCGCACCAGTGCCCTGAATGACATTGTAAAGCCCGGCGGGAAGGCCGGCTTCGTGCAGGATTTCGGCAACTTTCAGCGCGCAAAGCGGCGTGTTCTCGGACGGCTTGAACACCATCGCGTTGCCGCAGGCCAGGGCGGGCGCGCCCTTCCAGCAGGCGATTTGCGTGGGGTAGTTCCAAGCCCCGATCCCCACGCACAGACCCAAGGGTTCGCGGATTGTGTAAACCCAATCCCGCCCTAGCGGGATATGTTCCCCGGTCAGCGTGCCCGCGAGGCCGCCGAAATATTCCAGCGCATCCGCGCCAGAGGTGGCGTCGACATACAGGGTTTCGGACAGCGGCTTGCCGGTGTCGTAGGTTTCCAGAACCGACAGGTCGCGATTGCGTTCGCGAATGATGTCGGCGGCGCGACGCAGAATGCGGCCCCGTTCCGTGCCGGATCGGGCGGCCCAATCGCGCTGCGCCGCCTGCGCGCTGGCAAGGGCGTCTTCGATGATCTGGGGGGTGGCTTCGTACAGGGTCGCGATCACCTGACCGGTTGCGGGATAGATCACCGGCAACGGCGTGCCAGAGGTGTCTTCGACATAGCGACCGTTGATGAAATGGCTGGCGGGCGGCTGGATTTGCATTTGGGGCCTCCTCTGTGGGGTCGGCAGTCTTGGGCAGGATGGAAGGGGCCGGATCAGGTTGCGCTGTCCAGCAGCCGATCCACCGTGTGGGTCAGAACGGCGATGGCTTCGGCCCCGCCCATGGCGTCTTCGCGCAGGGCTTGGCGCAGATAGACACCGTCGATCAGGGCGGCGATCACATGGGCATGGTGTTCCGGCGCGGGGCTGATCGGGCGCAGATGCGCCAGCAGGTTGCTGTGCAGGCGCCGCTGGTAGATGCGCAGAAACCGCTGCGCTTCGGGGTCGGTCTGGGCCTGCACATAGAAATTCAGCCAAGCCGCGACGGTGTTGGGTTCGAAACAGGCCGGATCGAACGAGGCGCGCAGAATACCGTCGATCTTGGCGCGCGGGGTGCTGGCTGTGGCCAGTTCGGCGCGCACGGCGGCGGTGAAGGCGCGCAGGATCTCGCGCATGCCCGCATGCAGGATCTGGTCCTTGCCGCCGAAATAGTGGTGGGCAAGGGCGCTGGACATGCCCGCCCGCTTGGCAATCTGGCTGACCGTCACCGACAGCGACCCGGCCTCGCCGACTGCGTCGATGGTAGCTTTGACGAGGGCGGCACGCCTGATAGGCTCTTGTCCAAGCTTGGGCATTTTACGGAACCACGGCTTCGAGTTTTAATTGACTCGTCAATCAACATAAAAGGGAGGTCATGTAAATGACTTTGAAGACCACGCTTTCCGCTTTGGCGCTGATGGCAGTTGCCGGTCAGGCCGCCGCTGATTGCAGCACCGTCACCTTCTCGGATGTGGGCTGGACCGACATCACCGCCACGACCGCCGCCACCAGTGTGGTGTTGCAGGCACTGGGCTATGACACGGAAACCAAGCTGCTGTCCGTCCCGGTGACCTACACGTCCTTGGCGGAAGGCGATGTGGATGTGTTCCTTGGCAACTGGATGCCAACGATGGAAGCCGACATCGCGCCCTATCGGGATGCGGGCACGGTCGATACGGTCCGGGCCAATCTGGAAGGGGCGAAATACACGCTGGCAGTGAACAAGGCCGCAGCCGATCTGGGGATTGCCGATTTTGCCGATATCGCCGCCAATGCCGAGGCGTTGGACAGCAAGATTTACGGGATCGAACCGGGCAATGACGGCAACCGTCTGATCCAATCGATGATCGATGGCGATGCCTTCGGCCTCAGCGGGTTCGAAGTGGCCGAAAGCAGCGAACAGGGGATGCTGGCACAAGTGGCGCGCGCCACGCGGCGGGACGAACCCATTGTGTTCCTAGGCTGGGAACCCCACCCGATGAACGCGAATTTCGAAATGTCCTACCTGACCGGCGGCGACGATTTCTTCGGGCCGAACCTTGGCGGCGCGACCGTCTATACCAACACCCGCGCGGGCTATGTCACGGAATGCGCGAATGTCGGCAAATTGCTGATGAACCTCGAATTCACGCTGGCCATGGAAAACGAGATCATGGGTGCCATTCTGGATGACGGGGCGGACCCGGCCGAAGCTGCAACCGCGTGGCTGGCCGCCAACCCAGACATTCTCGACACTTGGCTGGAGGGCGTGACCACGATGGATGGCGGCGACGCGAAAGCCGCCGTGATGGCCGCCTTGCAATAACATCCGCAAACGGATGGATTTTCGAAAGGGCCGGTCCTAGGATCGGCCCTTGTCACGATGAGGGGGCGGTATGGACTGGCTGACCGAGACAAAGATCCCAGTGGGGGCGACCGCACGCATCGCGTTCGACTGGTTGCAGGACAATGGGGCGTGGTTCTTCGACGGCATGGCGCTGGGCATGGAAGCCATGATCGACGCGATCCTGTGGGTGCTGCAAACCCCACCCCCGGTGTTCATCATTCTTGCCTTCGTCGGTCTGACTTGGCTGTTGCAACGCAGTTGGAAGACCTGTGCCTTCATCGCCTTGGGGTTCCTGTTCATCCTGAACCAAGGCTATTGGGAAGAAACCACCGAAAGCCTGACACTGGTCCTAAGTGCGTGCGTGGTGTGCATGGCCATCGGTGTGCCAATTGGCATCTGGGCCGCGCATCGCCCGCGGGCCTATCAGGCGATGCGCCCGGTTCTGGACCTGATGCAGACCTTGCCCACCTTCGTCTATCTGATCCCGGCCATCGTGTTTTTCGGCATCGGGATGGTGCCCGGCCTGATCGCGACGGTCATCTTCGTTTTGCCCGCGCCGATCCGGTTGACCCATCTGGGCGTGACGTCGACCCCGAAACCGCTGCTCGAGGCGGCACAAGCCTTTGGCGCGACCGGTTTTCAGACCTTGATGAAGGTGGAATTGCCCTATGCCTTTCCGCAGATCATGGCGGGCCTGAACCAGACGATCATGCTGAGCCTGTCGATGGTCGTGATCGCGGCCTTGGTTGGCGCGGATGGCTTGGGCGTGCCAGTGGTGCGCGCCCTCAATCAGGTCAACACGGCGCTGGGCTTTGAATCGGGCTTTGTGATCGTGGTGGTCGCGATCATGCTGGACCGGATGCTGCGGGTGAACCGGTCATGAGTGTCGCTGTTTCGTTCGACGCCGTGTCCATCGTGTTCGGGGATGCGCCTGAAACGGCGCTGCCCTTGATGGACGAAGGCCAAAGCCGCGCCGACATTCAGGCCGCCTGCGGGCAGGTTCTGGGGGTGCATGATTGCGCCTTGGATGTCGCGGAAGGCGAAATCCTTGTCCTGATGGGGTTGTCCGGGTCGGGCAAATCGACCCTGCTGCGCGCGGTCAATGGGCTGAACCCCGTGGTGCGCGGGACCGTGCGCGTCAACAACGGGGCGGACCTGGTCGATGTGACCCGGGCCGATGCGCGCACCCTGCGCGAGATCCGGCAAACCCGCGTTGCCATGGTGTTCCAGCAATTCGGCCTGTTGCCATGGCGCAGCGTGCGCGAAAACGTCGGGCTGGGGTTGGAACTGTCCGGGGTGCAGCGCGGTGTGCGGGACAGCAAGGTGGCGGCACAGCTGGCTTTGGTGGGTCTGACGGATTGGGCGGACCGTGCGGTGGGCGAGCTGTCCGGCGGGATGCAGCAGCGCGTCGGGTTGGCCCGTGCCTTTGCCACCGACGCGCCGATTCTTCTGATGGATGAACCGTTTTCGGCGCTTGATCCGTTGATCCGCACCCATTTGCAGGACGAATTGCTCGAGCTGCAACGCAGCCTGAAACGCACGATCATCTTCGTCAGCCATGATTTGGACGAAGCCTTCAAACTGGGGGACCGGATCGCCATCATGGAAGGGGGGCGCATCGTGCAGATCGGCACGCCGCGTGACATCTATTCCGCCCCCGCCAGTGCCTATGTCGCCGAGTTTGTCGCCAACATGAACCCGCTGGGGGTGCTGTGCGCGCGCGATGTCATGACGCCCGATGCCGGACCCACGCGGGGAGAGGTGGCCGCCGACCTGCCCTTGGCCGAAGTGATGAAGCTGGCCACCGACGCAGACGCCCCCTTGGCGGTGATGGAGAACGGGCAGCCGATCGGGCGGATCGACGGGGCGTCGATCCTGCGGCGCCTGTCGACCGGGGACGGCTAGCGCGAATAGGACCCTGCCTTGTGCCAAGCCCATGCATCGCGGATCATGGTTTCCATCCGCGACCGTTTCGGGGACCAGCCAAGTTCGGTCTCGGCGCGGGCGCTGCCCGAGACCAGCGCGGTCGCATCACCGGGGCGTCGGTCGCCATAGGTGATTGGCACGTCCATGTTCGTCGCGCGCTTGGCGGCCTGAATGACCTCGCGCACGGAAAACCCGGTGCCGGTGCCAAGGTTGAAGCTGCGGCTTGGCTTGCCGTCGCGCAGCCAATTCAGACCAAGCAGATGCGCGTCAATCAGATCGCTGACATGAACATAGTCGCGGATGCAGGTGCCGTCGGGCGTGTCATAATCGGTGCCAAACACCGTCAGGGCGGGGCGTTGCCCATCGATGGCTTGCAGGATCAGCGGGATCAAATGGGTTTCGGGGCGGTGAAACTCGCCGATTTGGGCCTCGGGGTCCGCGCCGGCCACGTTGAAGTATCGAAAGATCACATGGCGCAGGCCATAGGTGGCTTCGAAATTGGACAGGATCTGTTCGATGGCCAATTTCGACGCCCCATAGGCGTTGATCGGGAACTGCGCCGTGGTTTCGTTCAAGACCACGCCGTCCTGATCGCCATAGGTGGCGCAGGTCGAGGAAAAGACGAACTGCTTGCAATCCGCCGCGACCGCCGCTTCGACAAGGTTCAGCGCACCGGTGACATTTTCGCGCCAGTATCCGCCGGGATCGCGCATGGAATCGCCCACTTGGCTAAGCGCTGCGAAATGCATCACCGCAATGGGGTGGTGGCGGGCAAAGACGGCATCCAACCGATCCCGGTCCAGCAGGTTGCCTTCTTCCAGCGGGCCGAATTGCACCGCGTCGGCCCACCCGGTGGACAGGTTGTCGAAGGTCACGGGCACAAAGCCGGCGGCGGCCAGCGCCTTGCAAGCATGCGATCCGATATAGCCCGCGCCGCCGGTCACCAATACGCGTTCCATAGGCTGATCCCTTTTCCGATTGCGGCAACCTTGCCTTAACAAAACGCGCCTAGCATGGCAGGGGCAAAGCCAAGAAAGACCCTGCGACATGTTCGATTTGCAACGTCTTGCCTTCGGACGCGCCCTGCGTTCCGTCGGGCCACCGCCCATCCCAGACCGACGGCTGTATGTCGTGGGGGATATCCATGGGATGCGGGACGCCTTGGAAGCCGTCTTGGACCGCATCGACCAAGACATCGCGCGCGACCGGCCACGCCACCCACAGATCGTCTGCGTCGGGGATTATATCGACCGGGGCGACCACAGCGCCGAAGTCTTGCTGCGCCTACAGGATCTGACGCGGGACTTTGGCCCCGATCTGATTTGTTTGATGGGCAATCATGAACGCATGATGCTGGATTTTCTGGCTGATCCGATCACGCAAGGGCGACGTTGGCTGCGATGTGGCGGGATGCAAACGCTTGCCAGTTTTGGCGTGCGCGGTCTGCGCGAAACCGCATTGGCCGAGGATCTGTGCCAAGCCGCGGATGATCTGCGCAGGGCGATGGCACGGTGCGATCCGCATCTGCAAACGTGGGTCGCGACCCGCCCGCGACTGCTGCGGTCCGGCACCGTGTTGGTCTGCCATGCCGGAACCGACCCCGACCGCAGCCCCGACCAGCAACGCGACCGGGATGTTCTGTGGGGCGGGCAGGGCCCGGAACAGGGACTGCGTCCGGATGGGATCTGGGTGGTGCATGGGCATTTTGCGGATCAGGGCGCGGGGCTGCATCCGGGCCGGATTTGCGTGGATGGGGATGTCTTGCGTCGCGGGGTTCTGGCCTGCGCGGTGGTGGACCCCGACGCCCCGCCCCGGTTCTTGTAGGCCTGCCACCCGATCCGCCGGATTTGGCGTGAAGTTTAGGGAAAAGACACCCTTCCGTCCCAAATCCGGTGCCCTTCCGCCGCGCCATACCCCCAGTTTGACCAAGGGCAAGGGGTTTGCTGTGGAAGGAGGGTGCGCGCGTGTCGGTGTTCAACCTTGTTGGAACCGCGACAGGGTCCGGGATCGTTTCGGTCGCGGGGGTGGCCGACCTGCAAGTGGTGAATTGGCATGGCCAGTGGATGCTGTATTCGGCCAGCGCCACAGACTATGGTCTTGGCGCCTTTCGCATCGGATCGAATGGGGCGCTGACGGCGTTTGACGGTCTGGCCTATTCGGGGTCCAGCGGAACCTTGGGGGTGACCGGCCTGGTTGCGCTGCCCACGCCGACCGGCACCGCCCTGATGCCGCTGTCTGCCTTCGAAGACCGACTGGCCTTGCATGCCATTGACGCCGATGGTGGGTTCGGGGCCCCGCACAACGTGCAAGGCGGTGTTGGCACCCAGATGGCGCGCGCCGCGGCGGCAACCTCGATCGATCTGGGCGGGGGCATGGTGCATTACATCGCCAACCGATCCAATGGCGGGTTCAAGGGGTATTCCTTGGACGGCGCGCTGGCCCTGTCGGAAATCACCAGCCGCAACGACAATGCAAAAGCGCATCTGGGCGATGTGCAGGATATGGCGGCGGTCAGCGCCTACGGAAAAAGCTTTCTGTTCGTCACATCGGCGATGGATGCGGGGCTGTCCAGCTATCGGTTGGACAAGTTCGGGCAGACCTACAGCAAGCACAATATCGGGCCCGACGACGGGATCGGCATCAACGCCCCCAGCGCCATGACGACCGTGACGACACAGGGTGATCTGTTTCTGGTTCTGGCAGGGTCGGGATCGGATTCGCTGACCGTGTTCCGGGTCAGCAAGCAAGGCGTGCTGCGCGACAAGGATCACATCGTCGACGACGCGCATACGCGGTTCGACGGGGTGACGGCGCTGACCTCGGTCGAGGTGAATGACCGCGCTTTCGTTCTGGCGGGGGGCGCGGATGATGGCATTACCCTGTTCGAACTGACCCCTCGCAGCGGCAAGCTGAAGCTGTGGGGGGTGTTGGAAGACACCGACGGGCTGACACTGGCCGATGTCACCGATATCGAAGCGTTGGAAGTCAACGGCACGCTGCACCTTTATGTGACCTCGGGACATGAGACGGGCATCACCCATCTGACCGTCGATCTGGGTCCGGTCGCCGCCCCCATCGTGGGAACGAAATCCGCCGAAGTCTTCGAAGGCACCGCGCAGGACGATCTGATCCTGGGCATGAACGGCAATGATCTGTTGCGGGGCAATGCCGGGGATGACTGGCTGTCGGATGGGCGCGGCAGCGATCAGCTGGAAGGCGGGGACGGGGCGGATGTCTTTTGTTTCTCGGTGGATCGTCGGCCAGACACGATTCTGGATTTCACCCCCGGCGAAGACCGGATCGATCTGTCGGAATGGCCGATGCTGTATGCGATGGACCAGTTGAAATTCGTGGAAAAGGATTTCGGCGTGGTGCTGGTCTATGGGAATGAACGCATCCGCATCCTGTCAAATGACCTTGGCGGCGATATCACCGTCGACGATTTCACCGACGCGGATTTCCTGTTTGGCTAGCGCGGTGTCGCACCGCCTGCCGGAACCCCCGGTCAGTAATCGCGTTCGAAGAAAACCCCCAGTCCCGTGCTGCCGCGATTGTCGGCGGTGCCGCGCAGCGTCAGCGAAGGGGAAACATCCAGATTCAAGGTCACCGCGCTGCGCCCATCGGCACCTATGACAACATCGCTGTAGACGTTCTCGGACAAGTACTTCCCGGCGCGCACGGCAGGGCCATCTTCGGGACTGCCCGCCGCAAGGTCCAGATCGTCCAGCCCGGTGCTGGCCCGCAGACGATCCAGCAAGCCCGGCGACCCATCCCCTGTCAGGGTCACGATGGCCGACGCCAGTTGCGCGGCCTGCAAGGGTGACAATTGCCCCACACCGCGTCCGAACAGGAACTGCGCCAAGGCTTCGTCCTGCGGCAGATCGGGGTCAGAGGTCAGCGTCAGGGCAGGCGCGTTGGCCGGGCCGGACAAGGCGACGGTCAATTGCGTGCCCGCATTTTGCGCTGTCGCCAAAAGGCGAATGTCCGGCACAAGGCTGCCTTGCAGGCTGGCGCGCCCCTCGGTCAGGGTCAAGCGTCGCCCCAGAAGGTCCAGCCGCCCCCGGATCAGGCTGAACTGGCCTTGGGGCTGCATGTCCGAAGTGGTGCCGCGCAATTGCAGCGCCCCGCCCAATTCGGCATCCAGACCGCGCCCGCGCACGAAAACCTGGCCCGGCGCGCGGATCTGGATGTCCAATGGCAGGCCCCTGTCGGGACCCCCGGGGGCGGCGGCGGTGTTCAGCACCCCGGCCAACGCCCGGGTCTGGCGCACCGCTGCCGGTTCGCCGACATGCCGCAATCCGGGGATCGCGGCGCTTTGGCCGCTGTTCAACTGGGTCAGACGGATTTCGGTCGGCCCAAGTTGCAGCGCCCCCTGCACAAGGGGACCGCCCGCCAACGGCCCTTCGATCCGCAGACGACCGGACAGGTCGCTTTGCAGGGTTTCGCCCTGCCGTATCACCAATTGGTTCAACGCGAGGGTCAGGCCGGCGGAATAGGGGCGCGCGGCCTGTACGGTGCCGCGCAGGGACAAGCTGCCGCCCGCATTGCCCGCCGCGGTCACGTTCAGCCGCGCTTGGCCGCCCTGCAGATCCACGCGGCCACCGCCTTGGCGCAGGGTGACGGGCAAGGCGGGGTCGGTCAGGGTGGCGTTGATCAGATCCACCCGGCCTTGCAGGTTGCGCAGGTCGGGACGCCCCCGCAAGCCAAGGTCCAACCGCAGATTGCCCGCCGCGCGCCGCGTGCCCAGAAATGGGTTGGCAAGGGCCAGCGCGGCCCCGCCCGACGCGCGCAGATCAAGGTCCGAAAACCCGGGATCGACGGTTCCGGACAGGGTCAGCGCCAATCCGGCAGGCCCCTGTGCCGAGGCCTGCAGGCGCGCCCGGTCCCCCGTCGTGGGGCGCAGGTCCGCCCGCAGGCTGGCCGGGCCGGGCAAGCCGGGCAGGACCCGGTCCAACGACGCGATCTGCACCGACAAGGTGCCACTGGGTCCATCGCGCCCAAATGCGGCTGATAGGTCCACTTGCCCATGCTGGCTGCGCAGCGACAGCGCGTCGATCCCAAGCCCGGTCTCGTCACGCTGGGCCGACAGCCGCAAGGTGGATCGGCCCTGAAACAGCGGGTCCAATGTGGGGGTGCCCGTCCGAAGATCGGTGGACTGGCCGTCCAGATCGATGTCGAAGGCACCGGACAACAGCGTGGCTTGCCCCGTCAAACGCGCCGTCAGACGCCCGCCCAAGGCGCGGTCTGCCAAGCCCGCGAACCGGTCCAGATCCTGCGCCTGAAGCGCAAGGTCGAAGCGGGTGCGCACGCCTTCGGTCGGGGCGTCGAAGTCGACCCGCCCGGACAGGTCCAAATCCCCATTGCGGATCGAAAGCGCGGTCACCGACACTGGGCGATCCCCGCCCCCTTGCACCTGTGCCGTCCCCAGAACATCAGCGGCAATCGCTGCGGCAAGATCGGGCTGGTCGGTTGCGATACCCGTCGCTTGCAGGGTCAGGCCCAAATCGAACAGCCGGGTGACCGGCGACAGAGTTCCGGTCAGACCCAACCGCGCCTCTGTGACGTTGGCTGTGGGCAGGTCCAGCCCTGCGATCTGCACCTGTCCGGTGACTTGGTCGCTGCGGGCGCGGTCGTAGGACAGACGCAGATCGGCCGATTGCACGGCGACTGGCGCGCCGGGCAGGGGCAGCCGGGTCGGCCCATCCCCGGCGCGGCCAATCCGCCCGTTCAGGGCAAGGGACCGGGGCCAGCCTTCGGCGTCAATCTCGGCGCGGCCTTCCAGAGACAGGGCTGCCGCTTGCAAAGACACCCTGTCCAGGCGCAGCCCGTCCAGCGGATCGTTTTGCGCTTGCACTTGCAAGGACAGATCCGGGCCGAAGAAACTGCGCAACTCGGGGTCGAACAGCGCGGTCAGATCGCCCGATATGTCTGCGGCGACCGCGACCGCGCCGTTGGCAGCGGCCTGACGCACATCGACGGTTCCGGCCAAACGGGTTTGGCCATCGGTGTTCAGGCCCAACCGTGCCGAGAAATCCGACAATGGCCCCGTTCCGGCAAGGGAAAGATCGACGGATGGCGCACCGGGCAGGTCGAGAAGGGTTGCGGCCAGGCCGCCTTCGGCCTCGGTCAGTTCAAGGTCCAGCGTTGCCGCGCGCGTTGCGGCATCGAAGCTGGCGACCAGCGCAAATCGCCCTTCGGGCCCTTGCAGGCGCTGGGCCTGAACCCGAATGTCGCCCGAGCCATTTGCAAGGCGGGCGGACCCAAGGATGGAAAAGCGGCTTTGCGGCACCGAAGGGGCAATGACATCCGGTCCAAGAACCAGATCAGGGGTTTCGATGGCACCGATGGCGATGGACACCGGCAGTTCCGGCAGTTGAAAGGGCGTGGCAGCCGCAGGCGGCAGCCCGCCGTCTTCGGACAGGGGGCGCCGCAGCAGTTGGATCCGGTCTGCGCGCAAAGTGGTAATGTCGATTTCACCGCGCAGGACGGCGGCGCGATTCCAATCCAGACTGGCGTCTTCCACGATCAGCCAGATGCCCTGCGCGTCGGCAATGGTCAGGCGGTCCAAACTGGCCCGTGCGCTTAGCGCCCCGGCAAAGCCGTCGATCTGCACGGTGCGGCCCGCGCCCGAAAGCTGCGATTCCAGAAAGGCGGTCAGGCGTCCGACATCGCGGTCCTGCGCGGCCAAGGGGGCCGCCGCCAACAGCAGAAACAAGCCAAGGATCAACCGCCGCATCAAAACGCCTGCCCGATGCCAAGATACAGTTTCGGACCGGTTTGTCCCTGTACGGGCAGGCCGATATCCGCCCGAATGGCGCCGATGGGCGTCTGATAGCGCAGCCCGATGCCATAGCCCGCATGGGTTGCGCCATTGGCATTGGGCAAGCTGTCGGGCCCGACAAAGGCATGGTCATAAAACCCCACCACACCGATACTGTCGGTGACCGAAAAGCGGGCTTCGATGCTGCCTGCCAACAAACTGCGCCCACCGGTCACGCGCCCGGTCACACTGGTGCCAAGGCTGTTGAAGGGCTGCCCGCGCACGGTATTCGCGCCGCCGGAAAAGAACAGGTAGTCGGACGGTGTCCCGGCAATCGAACTGCCAAAGACGGCCCCCCATTGCAGGCGCGCCGCCACCACCAGCCGCGCGCCCAGATCGCGATAGGCGCGGAAATCGACATAGCTGCGCACCCCGTCATCGGCATCCAGCCCGCCGATATAGGGGGTGATCTGCCATTCGGCCAAGGTGCCATCGGTGGGGGCCAGCGGATCGTCGCGGGTGTCGAAGCCCAGCACCCCGGGAAACGCCAAGACGCGGAACGCGCGGCGTCCGGGTCTGAGGTTGGTTTCTTCCAGCATGTAGGCAAGGCCAAGTTTGCCGGTCAGGTCCGGGGCGATTTCGCGTTCCAGCAGGACCGAGGCGGTGAACCTGTCTGTCAGCGCGGTGGCGCTGTCCGTGCGTTCCAGTTCAGTCTGGGCGATCAGGTCCGTGCCGGGGGCAAAGGTGCCCGGACGCCGGAAAGACCCCCCAAGCGCGTAATCGACCCCGCCTTGGGCTGCGCCGATATCTGCAATCTCGGCATCGAAGCGCAGGCGTTCCGCGCCGCCAAACAGGTTTCGATGCAGCCAGAACCCGGTCAGACGCAGGCCTTCATCGGTGGCAATCTCGGCCCCGGCCCCGATGCGGCGCAAGGGGGCATCGATCACGCTGGCTGTAACGTCCAAGGTCCCGTCCGCATTGGCTTGTTGCGCTTCTTGCAGGGTGACACTGGAAAAGGCCCCGGTCGCGCGCAGCCGCGCCGCAGCGGTGGCAATCGCCTGAGGGGAGAAGCCCGCCCCCGCCGGAAGCCCCGCGATGCGGCGCAAGCGATCCGGGTTGGACCGCCCGGCCTCGGCCACGACCAAGGGGGCAAAGCGCAAGGCAGGCCCCGGCGCGATGCGCAGATCGGCATCCAGCCGCGCGCTGCGATGATCCGCCGTGATCCGTTGGTCCTGCACGCGGGCCAGGGCATGCCCCGCCGCGCGCCATTGATCCACCGCGGCGGTGGCCGCCTGTCGCAGAACGGCGCTGCGGGCAGGCGCCCCCGGCACGAACCCTTCGGTCGGTTGGTCGGTGGTGGCCAGCGGGGCGATCTGCAAACGGCCAAACCGGAATTGCGGACCTGGGGTCACCTGGATCGTGACCTGTTCGATCCGATCCGGGGTGTCAAAGGGCGACCGCGTCGCCAGTGACCGCCCGTTGACGCGAATGTCGATGGTCCCGCCATAATGGCCGTTCTCGTACAAAACCCCCAGCAAACGTCCGTAATCGGACCGCGCCGCCGCGTAGATGTCGATGGGCGCTGCGTCTGGGTCGGACAAAGCCTGCCGCGCGGCGGACCCGTTCTGCAAGTCCGCGCGCAACCCGTCCGAGGCCTGCGGGGCCTCCAACACAAAGGTCTGCGCGTGGCTTGGCAGCGGTCCTAAAGCGACGGCCAGACCAAGGCCAATCGCGGGCAAATTCAATCGCAAGAGGAAAGCGGGCAAGGGCACGGCGACTCGGGGTTATCCACAGATGACTTGCACATATGCGACTTTGCCCCTGCGCGCACCCGTGCCGCCCTGAAAAGCGCCGGATCGGCGAAAACGTGAACAAGTCGATCTGTTAACGGCTTTTTCAGGCCAGGACCCCACTGTGCGCCAAACGACCAAGACGGGGTGTCCCATGGGTGCGAAGACCGATGCGCCAGTCATCATCAAACGCAAGAAGATCGTGGTCGAGGAGGGCCATCACGGCGGTGCATGGAAGGTGGCCTATGCCGATTTCGTCACCGCGATGATGGCCTTCTTCATGTTGATGTGGCTGCTGAACGCAACGACGGAGAAACAGCGCAAGGGCTTGGCGGATTTCTTCAACCCAACGGTGCCGATCACGCGGGCCTCGGGTGGTGGGGATCACGCCTTGGGGGGCAACAGCGTCTTTACACTGGAAACGCTGAACCAGATGGGGCGCGGCGGGGTGGGGTCTGATCAGGCCTTTGCCTTGGAAACCGCGCTGTTGGAGGATTTGGATCAATCCCTTACCGCCATTGGGGGCGAAAGCATGGTCGCCGATGACCTGCAGCGTCACATCCTGACGCGGGTGACCGACCATGGCCTGATCGTCGAAATCTTCGATCTGCCCGAACGGGCGATGTTCGACGGGGATACCGCCACCCCGACCGCCCTGTTGAAACAGTTGATCCAGCCCGTGGCGCAAACCTTTGGACTTGCGTCAAACCGGGTGGCGGTGGGCGCGCATATCCACACGCGGCCCATCGTGGAAACCCCGGTGCCCGGCTGGACCCTGACGACAGCGCGGGCAAATGCCGTGCGTGGCCTGCTGATCGATGCGGGGCTGAACGCCGATCGGGTCGTGCGGGTGGTGGGTCATGCCGACAAAAGCCCCGCCACGGAACCGGTGACGGACCTGCGGAATTCGCGTGTGGAACTGATCTTGCTGCGGTCCGATCCGGCAAAATAGCGCGACTTTTAGCTGTTAGGGCGATGTTAAGCCAAATGCAGGCAGGATCGGCCCAAGATCGAGAGTGACGCATCAGAAGGGCGCAACATGACCATTTCTTCCTCGTTGAACGCGGGGGTGGCGGGCCTGAACGGCAATGCCAGCCGCCTTGCCACCATCGCCGACAACATCGCCAACGCATCGACCTATGGCTACAAGCGGGCGGTTGCGGATTTTCATTCCATGGTTCTGACGCAGGGCAGCGGCAGCTATGCCGCTGGCGGCGTGCGGGTCACGACCAATCGGCTGATCGACGAACGTGGGCCGCTGATCAGCACCAACAACGCGACCGATATCGCGGTGAACGGCACCGGCATGTTGCCGGCGACGATGATTGCCGCGCTTGACAACGAAGCGGGCAGTTACCCGCTGACCCTGATGACAACCGGGTCGTTCCGCCCCGACGCGGAAGGCATCTTGCGTACCGATACCGGTATGGTCCTGATGGGATGGCCCGCCGAAACCGATGGCACGGTCGGCGTCTATCCCCGCGACACGGTCGAAGGGCTGGAACCGGTTCGCATCAACCTGAACCAATTCGCGGGCGATCCGACGACCCGGATCGAACTGGGCGTCAACCTGCCCGCCACCGCGACCAAGGCCGGTGAACCGGGCGATCCCCTGGACATGTCGATTGAATATTTCGGCAATCTGGGAACCAGCCAGAACCTGAACATTTCCTACAGCCCCACGGTTCCGGTCAGCGGGGCTTCGAATACCTGGACCATGACGGTTCGCGATTCTGCGTCGAACAATGCGGTGGTTGGGGAATACACGCTGGTCTTTGACGATGGACGGGGAACCGGGGGCACCTTGGCCTCGGTCACCAAGATCAGCGGCGGGGACTACGATGGCACCACGGGCGAGTTGGATCTGACATTGGCCGGTGGGCCGGTCACCGTGAAGATCGGGGCGCTGGCGGACCCGAATGGCCTGACCCAATTGTCCGACAGCTTCGCGCCGGTTTCGATCGTCAAGGATGGCTCGCCCGTCGGCAACCTTTCGGCGGTGGAGGTGGACGCCAATGGCTATATGCACGCGATCTACGATATCGGCTTCACGCGCACCATCTATCAGATTCCGCTGGTGGATGTCCCCAACCCGAATGGCCTGATCTCGCTGAACAACCAAGCGTATCAGGTCTCGCCCGCCAGCGGGGCGTTCTTCCTTTGGGATGCCGGTTCCGGCCCGACCGGCGATGTGGTCGGCTACGCCCGCGAAGAATCCGCAACCGACGTCGCCGCTGAACTGACCCGCCTGATCACCACGCAACGCGCCTATTCGTCGAACGCCAAGGTCATCCAGACCGTGGACGAGATGCTTCAGGAAACCACCAACATGAAGCGGTAAGGCCAGGAACATCAGGGCCCTTTGAATGAGTATCAGCAGCACCTTGAACAACGCCCTCTCTGGGCTTGTGGCCGCGTCGCGGTCGGCCGAGGTGGTGTCTTCCAACATCGCCAATGCGATGACCGATGGCTATGGGCGCCGCGATCTGTCGCTGACCTCGGTGTCGATGGCGGGGCGCGGCAATGGCGTGCGGGTGGATGGCATTCTGCGAATGGTCGATATCGGTCTTGTCACCGACCGCCGTGCCGCCGATGCCGACCTTGGCAGCGCCAACGCGCTGCGGGCCTTCTACACCGAAATCGAACGCAGCATTGGTCTGCCCGGGGAAGACGGGTCGCTGAATTCGCGGCTGGACGCGTTCGAAACCAGCCTGATCGAGGCCGCCAGCCGTCCGGATTCGCAACCTCGCCTTCTGAACGTCTTGCGGGCGGCGGAAGGGCTGGCGCAGCATTTCAATACGATTTCAGACAAGATCCAGACCTTGCGGTCGGACGCGGATCGGCAAATCGATCAAACCGTCACGGTCTTGAACACACGGTTGCAACAAGTTGCGGACCTGAACCGCGATATCCGGCTGCAATTCGGGGCTGGTCGCGACGCATCGGCCTTGATGGATCAGCGCCAAGCCGTCATCGACACGATCTCGGATATCGTGCCGATCCGCGAGATGGCGCGGGATCATGGCGAAATCGCCCTGATCACACCGGGCGGGGCGATCTTGGTCGATGGCAAGGCCGCAACGTTCGATTTTGCGGGTGTCGGTGTG
The DNA here is from genome assembly GCA_964539755.1 of uncultured Dinoroseobacter sp. Classification (GTDB taxonomy): domain Bacteria; phylum Pseudomonadota; class Alphaproteobacteria; order Rhodobacterales; family Rhodobacteraceae; genus Dinoroseobacter. The sequence goes on from CAZIKH010000007.1 coordinate 28,866, forward strand.
ATCACCCCAGACATGACGCTGCAGTCCGGGGCTTTGGGCCGGATCGCCATGAATGGCGAACCGATCGATACCGCCAAGCCGCATCATGCCTTGATCGGCGGGGCGCTGGATGCCCAGTTTCGGATCCGCGATCAGCTTGCGACAGCCGCACAGGCCGCGCTGGATGGTGCCGCGCGGGACATGATCGAACGCTTTTCAGCCGGCGGCCTTGACCCAAGTCTGGCCGCGGGCCAGCCGGGCCTGTTCACCGATGGCGGCGCGGCCTTCGATCCGGGCGACGAAGCCGGAGTCGCGGGTCGCCTTGCCGTCAATACGGCGGTTATGCCCGACGAAGGCGGTCAGATCTGGCGATTGCGCGACGGATTGGGCGCGGCGGTGCCAGGGTCGGTGGGCAATGCCAGCTTCCTTGTCCGGTTGACCGATGCGTTGCAAGACAAGCGCCTTCCGCCGTCGGGGGGGTATCTTGCCGCGCCCCGATCCGCCGCCGGATTGGCGTCTGACTTCTTGTCGCGCATGGGGGCGGAACGCCAATCGGCCGAATTCAATCAATCGCATGCGGCCGCGCAACAGCATGCCTTGACCGTCATGGAACGGCAAACCGGCGTCGATTCCGACCACGAGCTGCAAGAGTTGCTGTTGATCGAACAGGCCTATGCGGCAAACGCCCGTGTCGTCAAAGCCGTTGACGAAATGATCGACCATCTTCTGGGATTGTGATGCAGTACACTTCGATTGGCGATATCTCTCATAGTTTGTTGATGCGGGGGCATAACACCCGCCTGAAGACGGACCTTGCCCGGATCAGCGAAACGCTGGCCAGCGGGCGCCATGCCGATATGTCCGCGCATCTGCGGGGCGATTTTTCCGGACTGGCCGCCACCGAACGGGCAATCCGCAGTTTGACCGCCCATCAGGTGACCGCCAAGGAAACCGCGACCCTGCTGCGCACGGCGCAAACCGCGCTGGGAACCGTGCAGGATATTGCGGCGGGTTTGGCCCCGGCGCTGGTGTCCGCAGGCAGTTCGGGCCACCCGGCGCTGGTGCACAGCACCAGCGCGGACGCGTTTCAGAAACTGGACAGCATCGTCGCGGCCTTGAATGTGCGCATCGCGGATCGGGCGGTCTTTTCCGGTCAGGCCACGGACCAACCCGCCCTTCTGGACGCATCGGAGATGATACTGGCGCTGAAAGCGCATGTCGCCGGTGAAACAACGCCGGATGGTGTGGTGGCGGCGGTTGCGGATTGGTTCAACGCGCCGGGGGCCGGATTCGCCCTAGAGGGCTATCTTGGGGGGGCGCAGTCCCTGGCACCGATCCCGGTGTCGGATACCGAACGCGTGACCTTTGCCACCCGGGCGGATGATCCGGCGATCCGGGCGGCGCTGGAATCCTTTGCCCTCGCCGCCTTGGTGCGCGATCTGCCTGCGCTGGCAGACACGGATGATGCAGCGGCGGTTCTGCGCAAATCCGGCGAACGGATGCTCAGCGCGCAGACCAATCTGGCCTTGCTCAGGTCCGACATCGGTGCCCGCGAGGCCTATACCGACGCGGCGATTGCCGGCAACGCAGCGGCACTGGCGGGCCATCAGATCGAACGCGCTGCCCTGTACGAAGCCGATCCTTACAAGGCCGCCACCGAATTGGAGCTGGTGCAGGCCCAGTTGGAAGCGGTCTACACCCTGACCGCGCGGATATCGCGCCTTTCGTTGTCGGATTACCTGAGATGAAGCTATTCGGAATTCTTCTTGTGGTCTTGCTGTGGGCCACCGGGGCCTCGGCCACGTCGGTGCGCCTGAAGGATCTGGTGGAATTCGACGGCGTGCGCGGCAACGATCTGGTCGGCTATGGGCTTGTGGTGGGGCTGAATGGCACGGGCGACGGCCTGAGAAATGCACCCTTTACCGAAGAAATCATGTCTTCGATCCTGGAACGGCTGGGCGTGAACATCACCGGGGAACAGATCCGGCCCAAGAATGTCGCGGCGGTGATCGTCACGGCTGTCCTGCCGCCCTTCGCCCGGGCCGGGGCCCAAGTGGACGCAACCGTGTCTGCGATCGGCGATGCCAAAAGCCTGCTGGGCGGAACCTTGATCATGACGCCGCTGAACGCTGCGGATGGGCAGATCTACGCGGTTGCGCAGGGCACCGTTCTGGCGGGGGGGGCCCAAGCCGATGGCGCGGCGGGGCGTGTGGTGCAGGGGGTGCCGACCTCGGGCGCGATTCCGGCAGGGGCGCGGGTGGAACGCGAGGTCGCGTTTGCCTTCGGGGACATGCAAACGATCCGCTTGGCCTTGCGCAGCGCGGATTTCACCACGGCCCTGAAGATTGAACAGGCCATCAACGGACACTTTGGCCGCGGTGTGGCGGTGATGCGGGATTCCGGCACCGTCGAGGTCGATGTCGCCGCAACCCGTGCGGCATCGCCTGCGCATGCCATCGGGATGATCGAAAACCTGATCGTGGCGCCGGAAACCCGCGCGCGGGTGGTGGTGGACCAGCGGTCCGGAACCATTGTGATGGGGCAGGATGTTCGGATCAGCCGGGTGGCCGTTTCGCAAGGCAACCTGACCCTGCGCGTGGACGAAACACCCGTCGTGGTCCAACCGAACCCCTTCGCGGAGGGCGAAAGCCTTGTCGTGCCCCGCACCAGCGCGACCCTGACCGAAGAAGCGGGACCGCATCTGGCCGAAATTCGCGGCGGGCCGTCCTTGTCCGAGGTGATCGCAGGGCTGAACGCCTTGGGCGTGTCCCCGCGCGACATGATCGACATCCTGAAGGCGGTGCATGCCGC